>CAMQOJ010000231.1 GCA_947003375.1 uncultured Lachnospiraceae bacterium | reverse complement strand
TTCGGCGCCTCCCCCACCACCATACTCGGCACACACTGCATAATCCAAAAAGTCCTGGCATATACTTTTATCTATTGTATGTCGGAGCGCCGGAATCCGTTCGCCTGATTGATATCCGGTTGCTATCCGAATTTCCAAAATCCCCTGTCCGTCTTCCCGGACCTCTCTCGCTTTCATACCCGTCAGAGCATCGTTTTTTCCATATTAAGGAAGTGTTCCGGAGAATTTTGGCAAATTTCTTGACTAATTTGGGCCAAAAGTGAATTTTTTTCGAAATATGGCTTGAATTATTCCGATGTATTAGGTAGACTAGTACCAATACCTACTTTCAAGGAGGGCTCTGATATGAAACGAGCAATGAAGCAATCCACTTTGACCCTGATTCTGAACGGAATATCCATCCTGACCCTGATATATATGGTATATTCCCTGATTGCATACAGTCAAGTCAGCGGCCAGCTCAACACTGCCAACGAGGAACGGTTCAGCCTCACCTACAACGCCAACCGCTTCATGAACGGCTCCGCCTACCTTACCAACGAGGTGCGGGCCTTCGCCGCCACCGGCGACCAGCAGCATTACGACAACTACTGGAGCGAGGTCAACGACCTTCAGAACCGGGACAAGGGCGTCGCCGCCCTGCAGGAGATCGGCATCACCGATGAGGAGCAGGGCATGATAGACGACATGTTCGCCCTGTCCAACCGCCTGGTCCCCCTGGAGGAAAACGCCATGGAGGAAGTCCAGGCCGGAAACATGGCCGAGGCGGTCTCCTATGTATACGGGACGGATTACAGCGAGTCCATCGCCCAGATCAACGCCCTCAAGGAGCAGTTCCTGGCTGACCTGGACCAGCGCTCCCTGACCCAGGTCCAGGAGCTCCAGGCAAGGGCGGAGGGCATCCGGCTGAGCATGATTCTGGCGCTGGTCATGGTGGGCGTCATCCAGCTGCTGAACATGGTCATCTCCCGCATCATGATTATGCGCCCGGTGCTGAAGGTCAAGGAGCAGATGATGGAGATCTCCCAGGGGAACCTGTCCGCGGAGTTCTCCCTGGAGCCCAACACTTCCGAAATCGGAATGCTGGTGGCCTCCATCCATGAGACCAAGGGGGAGCTGAAGAAATACATAAAGGAAATCGACCATACCCTGGCCCAGATGGCCCAGGGCAACATGAACCTCACCGTGGGGGACGACTATCGGGGAGAATTCCTGCCGATACAGGACGCCATGCGGCAGATCCTGGACTCCCTGAACCAGGCCCTGAGCCGGATTCATCTGACGGCAGAGCGCGTGTCCGAGGAATCGGAGCGCATGGCATCGGATGCCCAGACCCTGTCCAACGGCAATGTGCAGCAGGCGGCAGCCGTCCAGCAGCTCTCCTCCAGCATCCATGAAATCTCCAAGCAGGTAGACCAGACCTCCAGGGATGCGGACGATGCCAAGCAGGCCTCCGAGGACGCCTCCATGCAGCTGCGGATCTGTGACGAGAAGATGACGGCCCTGACCACCGCCATAAAGGACATCTCATCCTCCTCCAACCAGATAGGCGGCATCATCAAGACCATCAGCGACATCGCCTTCCAGACCAAAATCCTGGCCCTGAACGCCTCTGTGGAAGCGGCCCGGGCAGGGGAGGCGGGAAAAGGCTTCTCCGTGGTGGCGGACGAAGTGCAGAACCTGGCCAACAAGAGCTCCGCTTCCGCCCAGGACATCGCAAAGCTCATCGAGAATTCCATGCAGCTGGTACAGTACGGCTCCGACCTGTCCACCGATACCACCAACGCCCTCTCCGAGGTGATCACCAGCGCCCGGAAGTCCTCGGAGCTGGTGGAGCACATAGCAGGCTCCGCCGTGGAGCAGTCCCTGTCCCTGAAGCAGCTGACCCAGGGCATGGAGCAGATCTCCGAGGTAGTCCAGACCAATGCCTCCACGGCCGAGAAATCCGCCGCCTCCGCAAGAGAACTGAACGACCAGGCCGCCGAGCTGAAGCTCTCCGTGCAGAAGTTCAGGCTGCGGGCTGACCGGAATCGCTGGTAGGCTCGATACTTAATTTCAAGAAGAAGGGGCTGTCGCACGAAACCATGCGACAACCCCTTTCTATTACTCCGCGCTTGAATTTTCTATTCCCCCACCCCTATCATAGATACATAATCCAGCCTAAAGCACAATACCTCCCTGCCATCCATTGTAATCTGCTCCGCTTCCACTGCTTCCAGCTGGCCGTTGGCATCCAGCGCCACTACCCGCAGCCTGCGTCCCTGCAGTCCCTCCGGAACAGGGATTTCTACGTCCAGGGCCCGATTTCCGAGCTTCATCAGCGGGATTCCGCTCCCGTCCGTCAGGGTAAGATTATATATAGCCATCCCTTCCGGAACTCCGCTCTGGAAGGAACGCTGGAATGCGCTCTCCATCCTGCTCTCATCTTCGGGCCGCTCCACAGTCAGGACATAACTCCCGGCAGCCCCTTCCAAGGCAGCGGATGCCCCTTCCAGCCCCTTCACCGTGACGCCCGGCTCCCCGCCGTCTATTCCGTCATAGACGCGGTAAGCCTCATTGGCCAGCCTTGTGGCCGAAGGCTCATAGGTATATTCCGCTTCCGCGCCCTCATAGGTGAGCACGGTATTGCCAAAGGCCTGGAGGCCTATTTTCTTCACAGATGCAGGGATGGAAATCTCCGACACCCCATTCCCCAGGAAAGCCCTGTCCTTGATTTCCTCCACGTTCTTTCCAAGGGCTATCTCTCCCAGGCCCGTACAGCCCTCAAACGCCCCTTCGCCTATCACCAGCAGGCTGTTCGGCAAAGCCACGCGCTCCATCTCCGTGTGGCCGCGAAACGCCTCCCCGGCAATCACGCGCACGCCCTCGGGAACCGCTACCTCCTTCGAATCCCCCCGATAGGCCACCAGGACACCGCCTGTCACAAGGAAGTCTCCCGCTTCGGCGCTCTCCCCTCCGTCCTCAGGGCTTCCGCCGGCCAGGAAACTGTCCACCCACAAGCTGTGCTCAAAGGCTTTCGGCTCCACGCACATGACACTGTCCGGCAGCGCAACGTCCGCCAGCTGGCCACAGTGATAGAAGGCGCCATAGCCGATATGCTCCAGCCCCTGGGGCAATCCAATGGACGTCAGGGAGCTTCTGGCAAAAGAGAACTCCCCTATCCGGACAATCCCATCCGCCAGTGCCATATCTTCCAATCCCGTATTCCGATAGTAGGCCTGATCCGCCACAGTGTGTCCGTCCACTATCCGATACTTCGGGATATCCGTCCCTGCCAGCCCGTCATCGGTCCCTATACCGCCGGAGCCGCCTCCCTCGTCCACATCGCCGGAATCCACTCCAGGGGCATCCACAGACGAATTTCCGCTCCCCTGGTCGGGCTCCCCTCCAAGCACGCGCAGCATCGCGTTGTTCAGGAAGAGAACCGCCTTATTTCCCACTATGTGGGTCGTTCCCAGTACTACTCCCTCCTCCACAGGAGCCTGTGTGGGCACAGGTGTCTCCTCCGGAGCCGGCGTAGGCGTGACCTGCTCTGTCCCCTCAGAAGGAGCGGGCGTGGGAACAGGCTCTTCATACCCGGGCATCTCCTTCTGGCGCTCGTAGAAGTCCTTCGCATACTTCTCCGCAGCGCTTCCGTTCTCATAATGGATGGTCAGCTGGGTACATCCGTCAAAGGCCGACTCATGTATGTTCACAGTCTCCGGCGGAATCGTAATATCCTTCAGATTGGTACAATCCTTAAAGGCTTCCCTTCCTATGGAAGTCACCGTAGAGGGAATGGATATCTGTTCCAGACCTGTACAATTGGTAAAGGCATAATCACCCACCTCGCTCAGGCCCTTTCCCAGGACCACTGTGTCCAGATTGTCGCAGCCCCAAAAGGCATAGGCCTCAATCCGCTTCACCGAATTGGGCAGCACCACCAGCTCGATATTCATGTCGTCCTCAAAAGCCCCCTGGCCGATGGTCTGCACCGTGTCGGGAATGGACACGTTCTTATCCGTCCCCCGGTACCTTGCCAGCGTACTTCCCTCCATTTGAAAACCGGAAGCAGATGTTGACGCATCTGCTTCCGTTCCAGGAACCTGCATGATTATCAGTGCCGCTATTACCATCAAGGCACCTAAAAGACGCTTTTTCCCTTTCATATACATTCCTTTCGACGTTAATTCCTTGCCCTCACAGCCACCTTCCGCTTCTTTCCGGAACGGCCTTTGTTCTGTGCGCCCTTGTTGTCCTTCATCATGAACATCACGAAGGACAGGCAAGCCAATCCGATGGACAGGAACCACTTGGGATGGATGCCGTCCCCTGTGCTCGGCGTGTCATCCGTAATCGTGCCGTCCGACAGATTCGCAATGTCCACGTAAATCACATATGGTGAGAAATGCTCTGCCGTAAAAGTGATGCAAGGCACTCCGCTGATGGTCGTGAACCTGGGAGTCAGCTTATCCAGCTTGTCATTCACCACGCCGGCCACCTTGTTGTTGCCCGCATAGGTAATCAGCGAATCCGGCAGCGGCAGGGTAATGCTCACGGACAGGCCCGTGGTATCCGTAATCTTCGTATTCCCTGTGGAATCGTAGAGAGAGATGTCCATGGGGAAGTACTTGATATTGTCAAGGCTTCCGTACTCGGCTTGCAGTGCTTTCAAAGCTGCCTCCGCAGCGGCACTGCTCTCCGTAATCTTAATCGTAAAGTTGTCAGAGGATCCGTTCACCGTAGCGGAGACCACGCCCGTGTTGGACAGGCCGTTCTTGTCGATGACTACGGTGGTGCCGCCAACTGTGCCTGTGCTGCCGTTGGGACGGTTGGTGTTGGTGCTGGAGGTGTTGCCGGAGCCTGTGCTAGTCGAGGTATTCGTTCCTCCCTTAAAATTGGCAATTACCGCCACATCATGATCCGGCATCGTTATAATCGCAGAAGCAAGTGTCTTGTCAGTAACCACTGTGTCAGCAGGGCTGACAGTCCAGCCGCTAAACGTCTGCCCTCTTCCTGGTTCGTTCGCCGTAATGATGATTTGAGCGCCTGTAGCATAACTTCCGGAGCCGCTTCCGTTATGAACCAGCAAACTATGAAGGGATGCGCCATTCCCACTGCCAGTGGTGCTGTCCTTTGCTTTATAGTTTGCTATGACTGCTACATCTTTATCAGGCATGGTAATGATGGTAGCAGAACGTGTCTTATCTACAATAGCAGTGTCTGCAGGACTGATATCCCAACCGTTAAATTCCATGCCCTCCTCAGGAGCATTGGCTGTTATGATAACCTGTTCGTCCTTTGCATAATATCCGGAGCCGCTTCCATTGCGAACCTGTAAGGTATGTTTACCTAGGGCGGGTCCGTTGGGGTCATTCGGATTATTCCCGCTTCCAGTATTCCCTCCAGGATTGTTTCCGCTCCCAGTATTCCCTCCAGGATTGTTTCCGCTCCCAGTGTTACCTCCGGAGTTATCATCCCCTGGCTTTGAACCGCCCTTTTTATATACGGTAAATTCCATGTCTTCCGTTACGTTTAGACTACTAAAGTCATTATAGGTCAAAATATCTCTTGTAGCTTCATTTATCCATTCATCGATAAGCACTCCCGCCTTATCAAATGCAGGCGGTGTCAAAGCTTGACCAGGTAAAATGTTCATCTCGGAAATTATAGTCCGACGGTCGCTATCAAAGAAGACCACCTTATAGCCTTTTGAATATATCGCTTTAACATCCATATCGCTATTGACGAGCGGATTCTCTTCTTTATAATCCCATCCTTCAAACGCACGATCCGGAGGTACCGTAATCTCTTCCGCTTTTGGTTCCAATGCTACAACCGGCCAGCCCGGTGTCACAAAATCAGCAATCTTGATTACATATCCATCGTCATCTCCGGACTCCTCATCATATCCGAGAAACCTAACCGTAAAATAGCCTGTATAATCATTCCATTTGGCCCCTATGCCTTCGGCAGAAGACTGTGTAGTGCCCCCCTCCGGGCTATAAATCTCCAATACGCTTATATTTGTGAACTCATTATTACCACTTGCATTACCAAACATTTTATCATCCAGATAGCAGTTCTTATTTGGTATTGTAAGGCTTCTAATCTTGCTGTCAGTAAATGCATCCTTTCCAATCTTAGCACATTTTATGGGCAGAATCACGCTCCTCAGCCCCTTCTCTCCTTCCGTATCCTGAAATACTCCATACGGCAACTCCGTAAACTCTGAATTGCTAAAGTCCACGCTGTCCACACTTGTATTCCGAAATGCTTCCGGTGAGATTTCTGTAATCCCTTCCGTTTCTGTGCTCTTTATTATATCGTTTCCTCTGCCATTGAGGTACTCAATCAAGCCTTTCTTCGTTCCGTCCTCATTCAATGAAAAGATAATGGAGTTATCGCAAGTAAAATTAGGCCCACCCTGAAAATCTACATGGGACAACTTATCACACCCGATGAAAGGCGCTATCCCTATCTCCGAAACATTCGGCGCGACGCTTGCCGCCATCAGGTTTTTACAATCTTTAAATGCGTATTTACCAATAGACTCGATGTTGCCCAACAAGGCTACCGAAGACAGATACTCAGCATTTTCAAACGCATTTTCAGGCACATCCCTCAGTCCGTACGTAGTGACAGTCTTCTGGGGGATATTTGCAGGCAAAATCTGTTTTCCTGTGATTGTCTCCTTCTCCTTCGCCTCTGCCTCTTTGAACAATCCTGCATTCACGGCTTCAATTCCGGCCGGAAGCGTAATGTTCATTGTGGCCGCTATAATCTCCTGCTCATAAGTGGACAGGCTCTCGCTGTCATTATCGCTAATCTTGTCGATAGCAGCACTCCCCACCCCCCCCCCCCCCCCTCCCCCCCCCCCCCCTCCCCCCCCCCCCCCCCCCCCCCCCCCCCCCCCCCCCCCCC
>CAMQOJ010000230.1 GCA_947003375.1 uncultured Lachnospiraceae bacterium | reverse complement strand
GCTATGATCACCGTGCGGCCCGCCTGCCTCTCCCGGATATACTGCATTGCCCCGGCACAGGTGTCCCTGTCCATCCCTGTGAAGGGTTCGTCCAGAAGCACATAGCGGGACTCCGCCTCCATGGCCCGGACCAGAGCCACCCTGCGCCGCATGCCGCCGCTGAGCTGCCTGCAGGGCTTGTGCAGGGCCTCCTGGGGAAGCAATAGGCCCAGCGCCTCCTCCGCCCCCGCCCTGTCTCCGGTTGCCAGCTCTACATTCGTTACAGCGCTGTAGTCCTCGCAGAGCCTGTCCTCCTGAAAGACCACGCCGCACCGGGACGGAGCCGTCATCTGCCCGCTGTCCGGCTCGGTCAGCTGGGCCAGGATGCGCAGCAGAGTAGTCTTGCCGCTGCCGGATGGGCCGGTCAGATAGTAGATCTGTCCGGGTTCATAGACCGCGCTCAGACGGTCTATGACAGTCTGTCCGCCGTAGGCCTTCGTCACCTCCGTAAGCCTGATGGCCCCCTCCTGTACCGGGGGCTTAGGGCATCCTGCACCGTGCATGCGCTCTTTCGCATGTTTTTGCTCTGCATAGCGCTTTCCCCCGCATCCCGGATTCCACGCGAAGAAACAATCCACGAGGTGCAGCACCGCCTTCTCGAAAAAGACGCTGAGCAGTATGACCGCCGCCGTCCACCCAAGGACTCCGGCCGTGTCCAGATATACTTTGGACAGATACAGGCCCTCTCCTATGGAGCCGCCGGGAACACCGATGACCTCCGCCGCGATTCCTGATTTCCAGCACATCCCCAGCGAAATCTTCATGCCGCTGTACAGAAACGGCTTCAGGGCAGGACGATAGATATAGAAAAATAGGCTCCGCGCAGGAAGCCGGAAGACCCGGGCCATCTCCAGCATTTTGGAATCCGTGCTTTTCAGCCCTTCCAGTGTATTGATGTAGATGTTAGGCAGGACTACCAGAAAGCAGATTACCGCGGACAGGGCTTCCGCTCCCCACCAGATAAGCAGCACCACCACAAAGGAAGCCACTGGCACGGCCTTCGCCAGGGCCATCAGGGGAGAAAGGAATTCTTCTATCAGGGAAAAGCGCCTGCTGCCGGAGGCCAGGAGCAGCGCCGCTGCCATGCCGGCAAAAAATCCCATGGCAATCCGCAGGAGGCTCCTGCCCACAGCCGCATAAAAGCTTCCCCCGCCAAACAGGGCCAGCATCCGCCAGGCTGTCTGTGCCGGTGTGGCCAGCAGAATCGGATTGTCCGCCGCCAGGGCGAGGATGTGCCATATCATCAGCCACGCCGCGATGATGATGCATTTCCTCAGTTTCCCGATGACAGGCCTCTCAACAGCCGAATCCTTTTTGATGCCAGTTTCTTTCTTAATAATAGAAATCCTCCTCCGGCAGCGCCCCTCCGATCAGCCCGGCGTCGAACCCGGCCAGCGCCTCCAGGTAGGCGGACAGGGCAGCCTTCATCTCCTCTCCGGTGACGCAGACCAGATTGCACCGGGGAATGGCCTCTGCGGCGATTGCCTCCTTTGCCACGATGCCCGCCCGGACGGCCAGCGCCGCCCCCTTCTCCGGGTCGCCGTTGACGGCGGCCACGCTGCTCCCATGCTCCTCCAGGAAATCCTCGACTACATCCTCATGTTCCTCCAGGAATTCCCTGCGCACCACGGTGACCCCCGTCACCATGCCGCCTCCTTCCCCTCCCTGCAGCTGCTCCCACTGGGCATTCATGTCAATGGCGATCCGCAGATCCCCATTCTGCATGAGGGCAGCCGTGGCAAAGGGCTGGGGGAGCAGTCCTACCCTGGAGGGATCCTCCGCCAGAAGCGCTGCCACCTCCGTGGCCTCCGATCTGTACTCCAGGACATAGTCCCCCTCCCCCAGGCCGCTCCTGTCAAGGACATAGCGCAGGGAGGCCTCCGGGGTGGCCCCTTTTCCCGTGAGGCAGATCG
Organism: uncultured Lachnospiraceae bacterium; assembly: GCA_947003375.1. Classification (GTDB taxonomy): domain Bacteria; phylum Bacillota; class Clostridia; order Lachnospirales; family Lachnospiraceae; genus Acetatifactor. The sequence continues at coordinate 4,956 of CAMQOJ010000230.1, read as the reverse complement.
TCCTGCCCTTTAAATCCGCCGGGCCCGCCACCGCCTCATCCCCCGTGACCAGGTACAGGACGCCCAGGGTATTGATATCGACCACGCAGACGCCGCCCTCTGTCTTGTGATAGAGCACCGCCGCCACATTGGCCGGGATCAGGGCCATGTCCAGCTCCCCCTTGGCCATCAGGGGCAGCAGCTCGTCCGCGCCTACAGCCATCCGGAACTCATAGGGATGCTTCGTCTCCCCTTTTTCCGCCCTGTCCATCAAATCAAGGATGCCCAGGGAGGTAGGCCCTTTCAGGGATCCGATCCGGACGCTCTCCGGCCCTGCCTCCCTTCCGCAGCCGCTCAAAGGCAGCACAGAGAGCAGCATTACGGCAATCAGGGCATATAGAGGAAGACCTCTCCTTATTGCATGTTTTTTTGTATATTTGCACTTGCATTTACGCATATTTTGTTGTCTTTCCTCCCTGTCGGCCTTCCCGCTACAGCTCCTTCAGCAAAATGTCATGGTTGATCGTCTCATAGAACAGCCTGCGGAACCGCTCAGGCTCCTTTGTCTGCCCCAGCGCCCACATGACCTTGGTCACCGTGGCCTCCAGGGTCATGTCATAGGTCTCCATCAGATGGAACTCCTCCTTGATGGCCTTCCCCACCTGATACACCTCCATGTCGCTGCCCTCGTGGGTCACCTGGGTGGCCATCATCACCAGCTTCCCCGCGTCGATCCACCGCCTGATCTCCGGGTAGAAGGGCGTCCGCCCGTACTCCGGCAGGCCGCCCACCCCAAAGGCCTCTATGATTACGCAGTCATAGTACGGAAAGAGGCGGTTCAGCACCATCCCGTCCATGCCCGGCATCAGCTTCAGCAGCAGAATCCCCTCGTTCAGCTCATGATAGAATGTCACGGAGCCGGACAGTCTGTCCTTGTCCTCGATGTAGAACACCACCCTGCCGTCCCGTATCATGGCTATGCTGGGATAGTTGATGCTGGAGAAGGCATTGTAGCTCTTGGAGCGCTCCTTCTTGGCCCGGGTTCCGGCTATCACATTGCCGCCGAAGACGATATTCACGCCGTGGGCCCTGTCCTCGGAGGCGAAGCGCAGGCTGTCCAGCAGATTGGTCCTGGCATCCGTTATGGGCAGGTCGATCGGCTTCTGGGCCCCTGTGACCACCACTGGCTTGGGGCTGTTCTGCACCAGGTAGGACAGGGCGGCCGCCGTGAAGGCCATTGTGTCCGTGCCGTGGCAGATGACGAATCCGTCGTAGTCATCGTAGTGCCTCTCAATCAGCGCGGCCAGCTCCAGCCAGTGCTTTCCGCAGACATTGGTGCTGTCCAGGCTGAAGGGCGACGCCACCTCCACCTGGCAGAACTCCCGGTATCCCTCCACATACTGCAGCAGCTCCGCCGCAGCTATCTTGGGCGCCAGCCCCTCCTCCGTGTATCCCGAGGCGATGGTGCCTCCTGTGGCTATCAGCAATATCTTTTTCATCCAGCTTCCTTCCTGCCCCGGGGGGCATCCTTTATACTTTCTCTGCCCACAGGCTGTTTCATGGGCCTCACAGTTCATGGGCTTCACAGGGACAGCGCCACAACTGCCTCTATGGCATCCGTATAGGGGAACATGTCCACTGCCACGCATTTTTCCACCTTGTACCCTTTTTTCACCAGGATCCGCAGATCCGCCACCAATGTCTCCGGATTGCAGGAGATGTACACGATGCGCCTGGGCCTGATCTTCGCCGCCGCGTTCAGGAAGGCCTCGCTGCTGCCGCTTCTGGGCGGGTCCATGAACAGCACGTCCAGCCTCCCGCCCGCCTCCGCCATCTCCAGCAGGAACTCCCCCGCGTCCCTCTGATAAAAGCGGACGTTGGAGATTTTGTTGCGCCTGGCGTTGCTGACGGCATCCCGCACCGCGTCCCTGTTCAGCTCCACCCCCAGGACATTGTCCGCCTGTCTGCTGGCGATCAGGCCGATGGTTCCCGTGCCGCAGTAGGCGTCCATCACGGTCTCCTCACCCGTGAGCCCCGCGTACTCCATGGCCTTGGCGTACAGCTTCTCTGTCTGCACAGGGTTCACCTGATAGAAGGACTTGGGGGAGATGCGGAAGGTCATGCCGCAAAGCTCATCCTCGATATAGCCTTTTCCGTATATCACCTGCTCCCTGTCCCCCAGGACCATGCTGGTGTCCTTGTCGTTGATATTGATGACCATGGTGGTGATCTCCGGGTGGATCTTCAGCAGGGCCTTTACGAAATTGTTCTTGGAGGGCATGATGGGATAGCCCAGCACCAGCACCACCATGATCTGCCCTGTGGCATGCCCCACCCGTATCAGCACATGGCGCAGCAGCCCCCGGCCCGTGTCCTCGTCGTAGGGCCGTATCTTGAAGGATCTCAGAAGCCCCCGGATGGACACGATGATCTCATCCGCCTTCCGGTTCTCTATCAGGCAACTGTCTATGGGGACGATGCGGTGGCTCTTCTCCTCATAGGTGCCGGAAACGGCCCTGTGCCGCGCGTCCTCCCCGAAGGCCGCGTGGACCTTGTTGCGGTAATGGTTGGGGTCGTCCATGGGGATGATGTGCTCCGGCCTGCAGTAGGGCTCCATGAGCCTGCGGAATTTCGTGGATTTGGCCTCAAGCTGCTCTCCGTAGCCCCTGTTGATCCACTGGCAGCTACCGCATTTGGAGGCTACGGGGCACAGCTTCTGCGTCTCGTTCTTTCCGGATGTTTTCCTCTCTTGGATATCCCGCCCTGCCTTTTGAGGGTCCTGCCCTCTCCTTCCGGGAGCCTTCCTGTCTCCTCTCCCTGATATCTGGCGTTCCGCTGCCTCTCGCTTTGGGGCTCCCTTTTCCGGGGCACCCCGCCGGAAGCCCTCGCGCCGTTTGGCTTCCCGTCCCATACCCGCCTCCGCATTCTTTCGTCCACCTCTTTTTGCCTCCGGCATTCGAACCTTTCCGGAATCGGTTTCTTCCATATTATACGCTCTTCTTTCCGTCCCTTTTTTTCCTGTCTCTTCTCTTCTGGGCCCACCCTTTATCGGCATATCCTTCCTCCCTGCCTCCTCATCTGAATCTATTTTTCCTTTCCTCCGCTCACATATGTATCAGAATGTAACCGTCCTGCTCCGTGATGGAGCCCTCCCTGGGCCATTTCGGCATAGTCTCTCCTATCTCCTGTGCCTCTTTGATGACCCCCGGATCCGTGACCGTCCGCAAAGCATGCCCATGCATTTCCAGGAAACGTATCATTTCCCGATTGGTCCCGTCAAAAGCGCCCACGCCCCATGCGATGAAAGAGCTCAGGGCTTCGCCCACAAAGCTATATCCCTCCGGCGCAAAATATTTCTCTTTCAGATGCACGTCCACCAGATCCGCCATTCCCGCAATGGCGCGATACTGCCAGGAAGAATAACTCACATAAAAATCCTTTCTGAATTCAAAGGGCGTGTCGTAGTATCCCGTAAAGATTACAGGCATGTCTGTTCCATACCGGCTCTCTACCTGCCAAGCCACCTGATTCAGAACCTCCCTGGTATTCTCATATTTCTGGTAATCCGCGTAAAAGCTCCTGTTCATGCGGTCCGCCTGGTTATAAACAAGCGCCGTCGCCAGAAAAATCGCCCCGCAACGCCAGACCCGGACGAATTTTCGCTTTTCAAAGAGCATATACAGAACCAGCATGCCCACAGCCGTGAAAAACGGCAGAAACTGGCAGGTGCGGTAATTTGTCACCTTGGCCTCCGCAATCGTCATCAGGAAGGGGACAATCTCCATCCCCCCAAACAGGGCCAGGTAAAGGAAGTTCCTCTTTTTCACCGCCATGTACAGAGCCAGACTCCCCGTCAGGAACAGCGCCAGCACATACCCTGTCACCGGCAGGTACACAAACGCATTCACATGATAGAGCAGCCAGAATCGCTTCGCCAGCATCAGCAGATTATCCAGTCCCTCCCGGCTCCCAAACAGCACCAGCATCTCCGACAGGCTCCGCATGGCCTGTACGCCTACCACATCCTGCAGGCCGAAAAGCGCGATGACCGCGGGAATCATCACTGTGCGCAGAACCACGCAGCCCGCTGAAAGCAGCGCGCCGACTCCCAGGCAGAAAGCCCCATGGGAGAGGCTCAGCGCCTCCTGTCCCGTGGCTCCCCGCAGGAACAGCAATAACAGGATTCCCAGAATGTACACAATCAAAAAAGACTCATAGCAGCCCACAGCAGCCCATATCCACAGCAGGCTCCCCCCGAACCAGGCCCAGCGCTTCCTCCCCGCTCCTTCCAGGCCATTCAGGAAAGACAGCAGCGCCAGCGCGCACAGCACATACCCCAAATCCACTCCGTTGTGGAAATAGTAGATGTACACCTCGCTGATGATGGGATTGGACAGAAACACACAGGCGAAAATCGTGTAGCCCGCGATTCCTCCCCTTCCCCCGAAGATCCGCCTCATGAAGACACCGAACAGTGTCACCCCCAGCATCAAAAGCACGACGCCTATGAGTTCCAGCATGAACGGTGAGAATCCGGCCATATGGAAGACCCTGTTCAGCAGAAAAACCGTCCATCTGCCCATGGCCACCTCCAGGCCGTCCTCCAGATAAAGCATCATGGCCGTATCATCGATGCCGATGCTGTGGTGGGTGACCGCAAATCCATAGCTGCACGCAGCGGTGAGGGCCAGGGCCGTCACATACACCTTCTGATGCAGGAACCAATTGGCCTCCTGAATAATCTTCTTCATATTCCATCCCCCTGAATCGCTTTTCTGCTGGATCAATCATATCATTCCCCATGCAAGATTTCAATCGGTTTCTCGCGAAAGCTTTTCTTCCCCAGCGCTGTATCCTTATAAACCCTTATAAACAAAGAAGATGCCCTCTCTCTGAAAATAAAGAATTGGCATCTCCTAATGTATCGGAGTGGCGGGATTCGAACTCGCGACCTCCGCCTCCCTAAGACGGCGCTCT
>CAMQOJ010000229.1 GCA_947003375.1 uncultured Lachnospiraceae bacterium | reverse complement strand
ATAGAGGGGCTCAAGGTCATTACACCGGCGGTTTACGGGGATGAGAGGGGATATTTTTACGAATCCTACCATTACGAGGCATATAAGGAGGCGGGGATTCCGGAAGTGTTCGTTCAGGACAACCAGTCGGCGGGGAGGAGAGGGGTGCTCAGGGGCCTGCATTTTCAGAAGCAGTTCCCCCAGGACAAGCTGGTGAGGGCCATCCGCGGGGAGGTCTTCGATGTGGCCGTGGATTTGAGGAAGGGATCGCCTACGTTTGGAAAGTGGTATGGCGTAGTGCTGTCCGAGGAGAATAAAAGGCAGTTCTTCGTGCCTAAGAATTTTGCCCACGGATATCTGGTGTTGTCGGATTATGCGGAATTTTGTTATAAATGCACCGATTTTTACCATCCCGGGGATGAGGGCGGCATCGCCTACGACGATCCGGCCATCGGTATAGAATGGCCTGTTCCGGAAGGAATGGAGCTGGTGATGATCGACCGGGACAGGAACTGGGGCGGTCTGGAGGAATATAAGAGGCAGATGCATGAAAATCAGTAAAAAGGGCGGGATTTTCCTGTTTTCCCTGGCGGGGCTTTTGATGGCGTTTTCCATCGTCATCCATCAGAATCCCGGCCCCAGCGCAGACCCTCAGGAGGAACTGTTGAAAAAGGTCCTCTCCTTAGGGATGATTCTGGTCGCCTGTGTGATTTTTGCCAAATGGTATGAGAAGTTCACTACCATTCCGGTGGAGCTGTACCAGAGCAGGCATCTGATCTGGAAGCTGGCGAAGAACGACTTCAAGAAGCGCTACGCCGGATCCTATATGGGAGTGCTGTGGGCCCTGGCCCAGCCGGTGGTGACCGTGGTGATGTATTACATCGTCTTTGACAAGCTCATGGGCGGAGCCGGACGGGGCGTGGAGGATGTGCCCTTTGTGCTCTTTCTGACGGCGGGGCTGGTGCCCTGGTTCTATTTCAACGAGGCCTTGAACAACGGTACCAATGCCCTGCGGGAGTACGATTATCTGGTGAAAAAGGTGGTATTCAAGATCAGCATCCTGCCAATCATCAAAATCATCGCCGCCTCCTTCATCCATGTGTTCTTTGTGGCGGTGCTGCTGATAGTGGCGGCGCTGTACGGGTATCATCCCACGATTTATACTACACAGATCTTCTATTACAGCGTCTGTCTGTTCGTGTTCGTGCTGGCGCTGTGCTACACCACCTGTTCTATTGTGGTGTTTTTCAAGGATCTGACCCAGATTATAGGTATCGCCTTGCAGATCGGAATCTGGGCCACGCCTATTTTGTGGAACATCGATTCCGCGCCCGAGGAGTGGGTGGTGATTCTGAAGCTGAACCCGCTGGTCTATATCGTGAACGGATACCGCAGCGCCATCTATGAGCGGAGCTGGTTCTTCGAGGATTTCTTCTCCACCATGTATTTCTGGATAGCCACGGTGGTGCTGTTCGGAATCGGGGTGGCGGTGTTCAAGAGATTGAAGGTGCATTTCGCGGATGTGCTGTGAGAGCAGGCAGAGGCAGGAGGATTTTATGGAAGGATTTCGGGAGAAGATAAAGAAGGGCTTAGGATGGGGGCCTGGTATGGGAATAGTGGCTGTGTGCGCGGTGGTCGCCCTGCTGCTCTTGCTGCTTCCCCTGCTGCGCCTTGCGCTGTATGCGGCCCCCTGGTATGACGACTATAATTACGGAAAGGTAGTAAAGGTATGCCTGGCCCAGGATTATAGCCTGTTAAGCGCCCTGAAGGGAGCGGTGGAGTGCGCGCGGAGAGAATGGTGGGCCTGGCAGGGGACATTCTCCTCCGTCTTCTTCATGTCCCTGATGCCCGGTGTATGGGGGGATGAATATTATGCGCTGGGCCCTATATTCCTGCTGCTGCTCCTGACGTTTTCCATATGCAGGCTAGTGAAGGTGCTGGCCAGGGACGTGCTGAAGGCGCAATGGCCCTTCTGTGTCATCTGGCAGGCCGCGGCATCGGCCATGGCATTGGTGCTGGTGCATAATTCCCAGATGGGATTTTTCTGGTACAACGCGGGAATCCACTATATGGGGATGCACTCGTTTTTCCTGCTGCTGCTTGCGTCCTGGATCGGAGTGCTGGTGGCGGAAAGGAAAGCTTCCCTGCCGGTTCGGGTATTGTGTACCTGCGTGGGTGCGGTGGCTGTCTCAGGGGCAAATTATGTGACCACTCTCCAGGGGCTGGTGGTGGGGATCAGCCTGCTGGCCCTGGCGGCGGTGCTGCGGAACAGACGGGCTTTTCTGCTGCTCCCGTCCCTGATGATCTATGGCTATGGATTCTATAAGAATGTGGCCGCGCCGGGCAACATGAAAAGGGGCGTGAGCTATCAGGGATGGGGCTTGGATCCCATATCCGCCATAGGGAGCTCCTTTTTGGAGGCATTTCGATATTTCGGAAGGTTTACGGGGCTGATCACGCTGACGGTCCTGCTTCTGCTGGCACCGATTATCTGGCTGGCGGTCAGAAAGCTGCGGTTTCGGTTCCGGTATCCGGGGCTGCTTCTCCTGTGGTCCTTCTGCCTGTATGCCACGGGCTTTACCCCCAGCCTGTATACGCTGGGCCATGCGGGGCTGGACAGGACGCTGAATGCCGTAAAGCTCACATTGCAGATATTGCTGCTTGTCAATGAAGTCTATTGGCTGGGATGGCTGCATGGACGGCTGGCTGGGTCCGGCCGCCTGGCCAGGGAGCCGAAGGAGGGGGAGCGGATTCCGTTTGTATTCTACATCGCCGTCCTGGGCATGGCCCTGGCGGTGTTCATGACCAGGCCCAACCCGGTGGGCGGATACTCCTCCTGGGATGCCTATGACTGCATCCATAAGGGAGAGGCTTATAATTTCCATCAGGAATATCTGGAGAGGGTGGAGACTATAAAGCGGGGCGGCTCCACGGTGACGGTGAAGCCCTATGGATTCAGGCCCTGGATTCTGTCCCCCGATGAACTGTCGGAGGATCCGCAGAACGAACCAAACAGATCCATGGCCATGTGGTATGACAAAGAGGCGATTATCTGCCAACCGTAAAGTACTATTCTGATGTATGACAAGAGGTAGCATGGAAAAGCGAGAAAGCAGGATACAGGTACAGGAGGTGGCGCCTCCTGCAATAGAGATTACGGATCTGGTAAAAGTATACAAGCTCTATGACAGGGCCAGGGACCGGGTGAAGGACGCCTTCGGCCTAAGCAGGGGGAAGGCCCACAGGCTGCACTATGCCTTGAACGGTGTGAACCTGTGCATCCGCAAGGGGGAGACCGTGGGCATCATCGGCACCAACGGCTCGGGCAAGTCCACCATCCTGAAGATCATCACGGGGGTGCTGAACCCCACCTCCGGCCAGGTGAGGGTGGACGGGCGCATTTCGGCGCTGCTGGAGCTGGGGGCCGGCTTCAACCAGGAGTACAATGGCATAGAGAATGTGTACCTCAACGGCACCATGATGGGCTTCTCCGACAAGGAGATCGACGAGAAGCTGCCGGAGATCCTGGAGTTCGCCGACATCGGGGACTATGTGAATCAGCCGGTAAAAACCTACTCCAGCGGTATGTTCGTACGTCTGGCATTTGCGGTGGCCATCAACATCGAGCCGGAGATCCTGATTGTGGACGAGGCCCTCTCCGTGGGGGATGTGTTCTTCCAGGCCAAGTGCTACCACAAATTCGAGGAATTCAAGAAGATGGGGAAGACCATAGTGTTCGTCAGCCATGACTTGAGCGCCATCAGCAAATACTGCGACAGGGTGTTCCTGCTGAACAAAGGGGAGCTGCTGGGGGAAGGATCGCCCAAGGAGATGATTGATATCTACAAGCAGGTGCTGGTGGGGCAGTATGAGATTCACAGCAGCAAGGAGCATGCGGACTTTCTGGAGGACGTAAAGCAGGGCAGCCGGGAGCGGGAAGCTGGGGTGAATCCGGATCTGCTGGAATACGGCACGGGCCAGGCCAGAATCGTGGAGTATTATGTGACGGACGACAGCGGCATGCGTACCACGGCGGTGCTGAAGGGGAGCCTTTTTACGCTGCACATGCGGGTGGCCTTTGAAGAGCATGTGCCGGCTCCAATCTTCGCGTTCACGTTCAAGAACATCATGGGCACGGAGATTACGGGGACCAATTCCATGGTGGAGAAGGCGTTTCTGGAGAGCGCGGAGCCGGGCCAGGTGATGGAGGTCACGTTCACCCAGAAGATGAGCCTCCAGGGCGGGGAATATCTGCTCTCCATGGGGGTCACGGGATACGATGGGGATACGTTCCAGGTGTACCACAGGTTGTATGACGCTTTGGACGTGACGGTGGTCTCGGACAAGAACACGGTAGGATACTATGATATGGATTCGGCGGTGCAGGTGAGGGAGGTCTCCGGGGAGAGCGGCCCTGATGCCTGCCCGGGATGAGGAGCGGTATGGCGGAAGTGAGAGAGGAACGGGGAGAGGAGAGAGGGACGATAGAAGAGGGCGGACAGGGCAAGGCACAAGCCCAGGGGAGGACAGATTCCGGGAAGTGGGAGGAAGTGGGAAAGGTCAGGCTGGACTACAGCCAATACCCGGGGAAAGACCTCTACAGCGACGGCGATGTGGAGGATGAGCTGCTGGACATCGTAAAGCACAGGCCCTCGTCGGAGTACGGGGACATCATCGCCCAGAGGGCCAGCTGGCCGCTGCTCTACCATCTGTCGCCCCTGAGGGGGAATATCCTGGAATGGGTCCCCTTTCCGGCGGGAAAGACCGCCAAGGTGCTGGAGGTGGGCAGCGGATGCGGCGCTGTCACGGGGGTGCTTTCCGCTAAGGCAGCCGCTGTGACCTGCGTGGAGCTGTCCAGGAAGCGGAGCCTGATCAATGCCTATCGCCACAGGGAGTGCGGTAATATCCTGATCCGTGTGGGGAATTTCAAGGATATGGAGCCGAAGCTGGAGCGGGACTATGACTTCATCTGCCTGACAGGGGTCTTTGAGTACGGACAGAGCTATATCGGGGGGGATGCGCCCTATGAGGACTATTTAAAGCTCCTGCTGGGGCATCTGGCGCCGGGGGGCCGGATCCTGATTGCCATAGAGAACAAATATGGCCTGAAATATTTTGCGGGCTGCAAGGAGGACCATCTGGGGACTTATTTCTCCGGCATAGAGAACTATCAGGGGGGAGAGAGGGTCCGCACCTTTGGCAGGAACGGGCTGGAGCGGATTTTCCAAAGCTGCGGCGTAAAGGAATACCATTTCTATTACCCCTATCCGGACTATAAGTTCATGAAGATGCTCTACAGCGACGAGTATCTGCCCGGAAAGGGCGAGCTGGCATATAATATACGGAATTTCGACAGGGACAGGATGCTGCTGTTCGATGAGAAGAGGGCTTTCGACGGCCTGACGGAGGAGGGGCTGTTCCCGCTCTTCTCCAATTCCTATCTGGCGGTGATCGGGGAGGGCTTTGACGTAAAGTACGTGAAGTATTCCAATGACCGGGCGCCGGAGCACGCGGTCAGGACGGAGATCGTCATGGACGGCAAGGGGCGGTTTTCCGTCAGGAAATGCGCTTTGAGCGAAGCGGCGGCGGAGCATGTGAGAGGCATGGAGGTGTCCTGCGAGAGCCTGAAGGAGCGGTATCGGGGAGGGCGCCTGGAAATCAACAACTGTGAGCTGGAGGAGGGGGACATCCCCAGGGCCCGGTTCCCGTTCGTGGAGGGCAGGCCCTTGTCGGAGCTGATGGACGGTTGTCTGGAGAGAGGGGATAGGGAGGGCTTCTATGGGTACTTCCGGGAATATGTGGAGCGCATCGGCTATGGCAGCGACTATCCGGCTGCTGATTTCGACCCTATTTTTTCCAATATCCTGGTGAATGGGGACAGATGGACGCTGATTGACTATGAGTGGACTTTCGGAAAGCCAATCGAGACCAGGGAGCTGGCGTTTCGGGCAGTGTACTGCTATCTGCTGGAGGACGGCAGACGGAGCCTGCTGGATATAGGGCGGGTGCAGAGGGAGCTTTCCGTCACGGAGGAGGAGGCGGAGAGTTATCGCGCCGCGGAGGGGGACTTTCAGGACTTTGTGACAGGGAACAGGCTGGCCATGGCCCAGCTGCGGGAGAAGATTGGCCGCAGGGTGGTGGTTCCCCAGGACTGGATCGACAGGTACGAGGACACCCGGGAGGTGAACCGGGTTCAGGTTTACGAGGACAAGGGCGGGGGATTTGGCGAGGAGGATTCCTACTTCGTGAAGGAGGCCTACCGGGGAGAGAATCTGATAGAGCTGGAACTGAAGGTGAGCGGTGAAGTGCGGCAGCTGCGGATAGACCCGGCGTTCGGCCCCTGCGCGGTGAAGCTGCGGGAGGTGACTTGGAACGGGGAAGCTGTTCCCTTAAGCAGGCGGAAACTGCTCTATGCCAACGGGCGCATATCGTTTCCGGCCAGGGGAGAGGAGGGGAGCTGCCCCAGCATCGTGTTCCCCACGGAGGATCCGGGCCTGTGCATCCGCCTGGAAAAGCTCCCCCGCCAGCTCCCCCGCCAGGCCGAGAACACTCTGCGGGCAAGGATGGAAATCGTGCGCATGCCCCTTTCCATGGCAGAGGATTTGGCCGGGGGCAAATTGCTTCGCAATTAGCCGGAACAATGTACGGTTCCTAAGAGGAGTGACGGCACATGGGCATCAGAGGGCTGGTAAGACGGACGCTGGAAAACAGGGAGGACAGGCGCTACAGACAGCGGCTGCGGGAGAGGCAGACGGTGTACGGGGAATGGGCGGCTGCGCTGGAGGCAGGGCAGCAGGCACCGATGGAGGACCCTGAGGGGGACTTCGCTGTGTTCTGCGCAGGGAAGGGCAGGATGGCCCGGGGAGCCTGGGAGGCAATCGGGGCGTATTTTGCGGCCAATCCACAGGTGTGGATCCTGTATGGGGATGAGGATGTG
>CAMQOJ010000228.1 GCA_947003375.1 uncultured Lachnospiraceae bacterium | reverse complement strand
ACACGAGTCTCTTCGTCGGCAGCGTCAGATGTGTATAAGAGACAGCCCCCCACCCCTGTTCCTACGCCCACACCTACCATGTCTCCGGTGTCGGTGACAGTGACCCCGTCGTCCCTGACCGGGGCAGCGGGAGGCACCCTGGCAGCCATTGCCAGCGCCAGCGGCTCCGCGGAGGGTGGTACCATTGAGTATATCATCAGCTCTGACAACGCGGCGGTGGCTTCGGCAGTGGTGGATGACAGAGGCAATATCACCATACAGGGCAAGGCGGCCGGGACGGCGAACCTGACCGTGACGGCAAATTACCGCAACGGCACGGCGGAGACGGCCGGGACAGCTGTGCTGACCGTGACCATCAGGGGCAGCATGGCGATGCGGCTGGACAAGAACGCCATGACCGTATATAACAAGAGTTCGGATACCATCACCGCTACGGTCACCAACGCCGTCTCAACGGTGAACGTATCGGCCACATCCTCCGACACGGAGAAGGTGGCCGTCAGCGCAGAGGGCAATATCATCACCGTGACGGGCGTGTCGGAGGGCAGCGCGGTCATCACCATACTGTATACGGAAGGGACAGAGACCGTCAAGGCCACCTGCACCGTCACTGTGAAGAAGAATCCCCGGGAGGATACCACGACGCTGCTGAGGGACACCAGCGGCCGTCAGATTTATGTGATGGAGAACGACAGCTACCGGGAAGCAAAAAGCGCCGATTATTATACGGCAGAGGTATTCTACGTGAAAGCCGGGGCAAAATATACAGGGTGGCAGACAATCGACGGCAATGTATATTATTATACAGCGGAGAGCGAGAAGGTGACCGGGGAGCAGGTCATCCAGGGGGCCAAGTACACCTTTGCCAGCGATGGCACCCTGGTGGTGGGCAACGGCACCACGGGCATCGATGTCTCTAAATGGAATGGAAAAATCGACTGGAATGCGGTTAAGAACTCCGGCATCTCCTATGTCATCATACGCAGCGGCTACAGAGGCTCTTCGGAGGGAAAGCTGATTGAAGACCCCAGATTTGGGGAGAATATCCAGGGGGCCACGGCTGCCGGGCTAAAGGTGGGAATCTATTTCTATTCACAGGCCATAGACGAGGTCGAGGCTGTGGAGGAGGCGTCCATGGTGCTGGATCAGATTAAGAATTACAAGATTTCCTATCCGGTGTTTCTGGACGTAGAGGCCAGCGGCGGCCGTGGGGACAGGGCCGACAATGCCACCAGGACGGCCGTCTGCAAGGCGTTCTGCCAGACCGTTCAGAACGCGGGCTATACGGCAGGCGTCTATTCCAACAAAAACTGGCTGGAGACCAAGCTGGATGCCCAGGCCCTGGGTGCCTACAAGATATGGCTGGCCCAGTACGCGTCGGCCCCTACCTACAAGGGCAGATATGATTTATGGCAGTACAGATCTACCGGCAATGTCAGCGGCATCAGCGGCGATGTGGATATGAACATCAGCTATCTGGGCTATTGACCGGAGCCCGGCTGCGGCATATTCTGACAGGCTCCGCAGTAAGGGGCGTTGGCCCGACCGTCAGTGCAAAGGAGAGCGTGTGGAGAGATGCAGGCTGTGATTTTTGGGCTCATGATGCCCGTGATACCTTTATTGATTCGGAAGCTGTACAAAAAGGACGAGGCCCTCACCCTGGCACAGACAGGGGGGCGCTATGTGGTCTACGCGCTGCTGACCACGCTGTCCACCAGCATCGTCATGGTGGCCCTGTGCGAGGAGGGGACTTCCTTTCTGGAAAAGACAGACCAGGTTCCCATGTTCCTGCTGAAATATGTCCTCCTTGAGGCCGTGGCCGCAGGGGGCATCGCGGCGGCAGAGTGGGCATACACCACGGGAAAAGTGAAGGTAGCGATAGACTGGGACGGATACCGCAAGTGTGGGGCGGCGACGGTCTGCAGGAAGTTTTTGTTCCCCGCAGGCCTGTATCTGCTGGCGGCGCTGGTGGCATGCATGAATTTCGGGCTGATGTTCGACAATGTGGTGTGGGGGGACGAGGCTTACTCCTGCAATGCCATACGCCATGGGCTGGATGGGATTTTCCAGATTCTGACTCTGGAGGAGAACCATCCGCCGCTGCATTTTTTGTGGCTGAAGGGTTTTGCGGAGCTATTCGGATATAGCATTCCGGTGTACCACTTTGCTTCTTTTGTGCCTTTCTGTATCGGCATCGTCCTGGCGGTCACATTGCTCCGGAAGAGATACGGAAACCTTCCGGCGGCTTTCTTCGTGATGATATCGGGCCTGTCGGCACCCTGCCTGGAATATAATATGGAAATCCGCATGTACGCCCTGGCTTTTCTGGGCGTGGCGGGATGCTATTACTGCGTGTCCCGCATCTTAAGCGGCAGCAGGGCGGCGGGGTGGATAGGCATGGTGTTCTGGGCCAGCGTTGCGGCATATTCCCATTACTATGCCCTTGTGGCCGTGGGCATTATGATGTTCGTGGCCAGCGTAGCCGCCTGCCTGCGATACGGGGGGCGGACATGGATAAAGGGGGCGGCATCCATAGCGGCGTTCACCGCAATCTATGCGCCCTGGCTGAGCCAGCTTTTCCGGGCCACGGAAAGCGTCAGCCAGCGCTGGTGGATGACGGAGATCGAAGGGATGGACAGCAGCCTTGCCATGATAGGCTGCGGGGCCAGTATGAGCGGAATCGTCCTGGGGCTTGCGCTGTTGTTGGGCGGAGTGCTGTTCCTGACGGAATCTTCCCTGTTCCGGGTGGAGAAAAAGGAGGACAGGCTCCTGGTGAACGTGACGGTGCCGTCCACAAAGGGATGGTCCGCCGAGACATTTGTCTATGCGGTAGGCCTTTTGACCATAGTGGGCACAGTGGCATTTGCGTATGGGCTCAGCGTGGTCATGCAGCCGCTGGTGACAGGCAGATATCTGTATCCCCTCTGCGCTGTCACGGCCATTATGCTGACGGCAGGTGCCAAGCGAGTGCTGGATAAGCTGCGTGGCCTGGACGGACGGCTCTCCAGGCGATGGCTGGAGGGCGCGGGGAAAGGAGCGCTAGTGCTTGCGCTGGCCCTTCTGTTCATCAAGGGCATCGGCAATTACGGCAGCTACAGGGACACGGTGGAGAACGAGGACATCAGGACAGGAGAGGTGCTGTACTATATCGGCGAGCCGGATGAGGACACACAGTTCGTGAACCATGGAATCCAGCATATCGGCTGGACCGTGCTCTCTTATTATTTCCCGGAATCGGAGGTCGTCAACGGCAATTTTTCGCAGGCCTCAGCGGATGATGTGTGGTATTTCACGCCCGACTTCCTGAATGAAGACCAGATCTCGGAGGTGACGGGCATGGGGTACAACGTGATAGAAAATTACAGTAACCAGCAGCTGGGCAAGTATCCGTTCATACTCTATCATTTTGTGAAGGAGAAGGCGGAGGGCGCTGCGAAGTAAGAAGGAGGAGAAAATGCGTACTTATCTTGTGACAGGAGGCGCCGGCTTCATCGGCTCCAATTATATCCACTATATGTTCCGGAAATACGGGAACGAGATCCGCATCATCAACGTGGATCTTTTGACCTACGCGGGCAATCTGGAGAATCTGAAATGCCTGGAGGGCAATCCGGGCTACACCTTCGTGAAGGCGGACATCTGCGACAAGGAGGCCATCTCCCGGATATTCGCGGAGAACGACATCGACCGTGTGGTGCATTTCGCGGCGGAGAGCCATGTGGACAGGAGCATCCGGGAACCCGAGGTGTTCGTGCGCACCAATGTGCTGGGCACGGCGGTGATGCTCAACTGCGCAAAGGAGGCCTGGGAGCTGCCGGAGGGCGGCTTCAAGCCTGGGAAGAAGTTCCTGCATGTGTCCACGGACGAGGTGTACGGCTCCCTGCCGGATGACGACAGCGCGTTCTTCTATGAGGACACGCCCTACGATCCCCACAGCCCCTATTCCGCCAGCAAGGCGGGGGCGGACATGCTGGTGAAGTCCTATATGGACACCTACCGTTTCCCCGCCAACATCACCAACTGCTCCAACAACTACGGCCCCTATCAGTTCCCGGAGAAGCTGATTCCTCTGATTATCAACAACTGCCTCCAGGGAAGGAAGCTCCCCGTGTACGGAGACGGCAAGAATGTCAGGGACTGGCTCTATGTGGAGGACCACGCCAAGGCCATCGACATGGTCCAGGAGCAGGGAGAGCTCTTCCAGACCTACAATATCGGCGGCCATAACGAGAAGCAGAACATAGAAATCATCCACATCATCATAGAGACCTTGCAGGAGATGCTGCCGGACGACGACCCCAGAAAGGCGCATGTGACCACTGACCTGATTACCTATGTGGAGGACCGCAAGGGACATGACCGCAGATACGCCATCGCGCCGGACAAGATCAAGGCCGCCATCGGCTGGGAGCCGGAGACCATGTTCAAAGAGGGCATCCGCAAGACCATAGAGTGGTTCTTCCGGAATGAGGAGTGGATGAAGAATGTGACCAGCGGCGATTACCAGAAATATTACGATGATATGTATGGAAAATAAGGGATTGTTCAGAAATGGCCTGAACAATTCCTGAGAAAAATGGGGACGAATCACATCGTTCCCATTTAGCGCGTTTTTGAGCGCAGGCGCTAGGGCCGATTAGAGAGGAATGGAGGTATGTTATGAAGGGAATCATATTGGCGGGGGGATCCGGCACCAGGCTGTACCCTCTGACAAAGGCAGTCTCAAAGCAGATTATGCCTGTATACGATAAACCGATGATTTATTATCCTATGTCTACGCTGATGCTGGCGGACATCCGGGAGATTATGATCATATCCACGCCAAGGGACCTTCCGGTATTTCGGGAGCTTTTGGGGGACGGGAGCCAGCTTGGCATGGAACTGTCCTACGCGGTACAGGAGCATCCGGGCGGATTGGCGGAAAGCTTCCTGATTGGGGCGGACTTCATTGGCGGCGACAGGGTGGCGCTGGTGCTGGGGGACAATATCTTCTACGGCCAGAGCTTCTCCCGGGTCCTGCGGGAGGTGGCGGCCAGGGAGAAGGGGGCCACCATCTTCGGCTATTATGTCCGCGACCCCAGGGAGTATGGGGTGGTGGAGTTCGACGAGAGCGGGAAGGCCCTCTCCATCGAAGAGAAGCCGGAGAAGCCTAAGAGCAATTACGCGGTGCCGGGCCTCTATTTCTACGACAACGATGTAGTGGAAATCGCCAGGAACGTGAAGCCCTCCGCCAGGGGGGAGCTGGAGATCACCAGCGTCAACAATGAGTATCTCCGGAGGGGGAAGCTGCGTGTAGAGACGCTGGGGCGGGGATTCGCCTGGCTGGACACGGGGAACCATGACTCCCTGCTGGACGCTGCGGATTTCGTGGCGGCTTTCCAGAAGAGGCAGGGGCTCTATATCTCCTGCATCGAGGAGATCGCGTACAAGAGAGGCTTCATCGATAAGGAGCAGTTGCTTTTGCTGGCGGAGCCCCTGATGAAGACCAATTATGGAAAATATCTGGTAGAGGTAGCAAATGGACTCTAAAATACGCAGGATGGCCATTTTTGCTTCCATGGGAGTGATTCTGCTGGTTACGCTGCTGGTGATGTATACCAATGGGGATACGGACGGAGGCGGGACGCCGGGGAAGACCCCGCCGCCCCGGACGGAAAACCAGAAGGAGTCCGCAGGCAGCCAGCCGGGTGCGGGACAGGGCGGCGTGGTGAACGGGCAGATCGGAAACGACCTGTCGGCGTTTCTTAAGGACGAGACCTTCTTCGACCCGGAGAAGAATCCTGTGCTGGACGCGGCAAAGGACAACGCCGCCAGGCTTTCCATGGTAGTGACCTCCGTGGAGAAGGATCTGCGCATCCAGATTGTGGACTTCCAGGGGAACCTGGTCACCGGGGAGAGCTTTTTCGTAAAGCTGGACGGGCTGGGGGAATACAAGGATCTGGATAAGGACGGCATCATCTATATCGGCGATCTGTCGGCAGGAGAGTACTATGTGGAGCTGATGCCCGCGGAAGGATATCGGGTGCCGGAAAATCAGACAAAGGTGCGGGTCAAGGACAAGGTGGAGTATGTGGCTATCGATGATATCTCCCTCCTGCTCCTGACTGAGGCGGATATCGACGTGGCCGTGGAGGATACGGAAGTAGCGGATGCCGTGGCGGACGCGGACAAGACGGAGATTCAGGAGCTCCAGACGTCCACCGCCAATTCCAGAGTGGGCATAGATGTGTCCAAGTGGAACGGTGAAATCGACTGGGACAGAGTGAAGAACGCGGGCGTGGAGTTCGCTATCATCCGGGCGGGTTATAGGGGCTCCACCACGGGGGGCCTGGTGGAGGATTCCTGCTTTGCCGCCAATATGCGCGGCGCTGCCGCCAGCGGAATGCCGGTGGGGGTCTACTTTTTCACCCAGGCGGTGAATGAGGTGGAGGCCGTGGAGGAGGCTTCGGCGGTGCTGCAGCTGATTCGCGAGTATGATTTGGACTATCCTGTGTTCATCGACACAGAGGGCGCGGGAGGGAACGGCCGTGCGGACAATCTGGACGCGGACACCAGGACGTTGGTGTGCGAGGCGTTCTGCCGCACCATTGCCAATGCAGGCTACAGGGCAGGGGTCTACGCCAGCCGTAACTGGTACAACAATAACCTCCATGTGGACAGCCTAGAGCAATACTGCATCTGGCTGGCGGAGTACCGGCACACGCCGCTCTATCAGGGATATTACCATATGTGGCAGTACACCTCCAAGGGCGCGGTGGATGGCATTGCGGGGAATGTGGACATGAACGTGAGCTATCTGCAGATACCGTAGACCGACGTAGCCGGGAGGATAAAAAATCAGGATAAGAGACAGGATAAAAGAGAAATCAGACGGAAGCTGTCTCTTATACACATCTGACGCTGCCGACGAAGAGACTCGTGTAGA
>CAMQOJ010000227.1 GCA_947003375.1 uncultured Lachnospiraceae bacterium | reverse complement strand
ACTTAGGAGGTGGCAGCGTGTCAAAATCCAGAGCAACTATAGGAACGCAGCGGCGAAAGGAACTTCGCAGACAATTGAAAAGGAATTACAGCCTGTATTTTTTTCTGCTGCCTGCAGCGGCTTTCATCGGCATTTTCTGCTATGCGCCCATGTACGGCATATTAATGGCCTTTCAGAACTACTCCCCGGCAAAGGGTATCCTGGGCAGCGCCTGGGTCGGTCTGAAATGGTTCCGCACCTTTTTCGAGATGCCCCGCTTCTGGCAGATTGTAAAGAACACCCTTACCGTAAGCCTCTATTCCCTGGTGGCGGGATTCCCTGTCCCCATCCTGCTGGCGTTGATGGTAAATAGTGTAAAAAATACCAAATTCAAGAAACTGACCCAGACCGTCACCTATATGCCGCACTTCATATCCACAGTGGTATTGGTGGGCATGCTGTCCTCCTTCCTGTCTCCCAGATCCGGCTTTCTGAATCAGCTCATCGCCGCGCTGGGCGGGCCGGAGAGCCTCTATTACATGGGCAGCGCGAAAGCGTTCCCCCATCTCTATGTGTGGTCCGGCATCTGGCAGAACATGGGATGGAACTCCATCATATATCTTGCCGCTCTGTCAGCAGTGGATCAGGAGCTCCACGAAGCCGCCATGGTAGACGGCGCCGGTAAGCTGAAAAGGATCCTGCACATCGACCTGCCCGCCATCCTTCCCACGATGGTCATCCTTCTCATCATGAACGCCGGGAGCATCATGAGCATCGGCTACGAAAAAGTCTACCTGATGCAGAACGACCTGAACGTCACCACTGCCGAGGTCATCTCCACTTATGTATACAAAATCGGCCTGGGGCAGCAGCAGTACAGCTACTCCGCCGCCATCGGCCTGTTCAACAATGGAATCAATTTCATTCTGTTGATCATCGTAAATAAGATTTGCAAGAAGATATCCGGCTCCAGCCTTTGGTAGGAAAGCCTGGAAGCACTTTTGGACGAAAGCCCCATGGAGCGGGCGCGAGGTATGATCATGAAGACATATAAACGCACAAATATCTCCCCAGCCGCCAGAAAACGGCGGCGCTTCACACAGGATACCCTGTTCGACCTGATCGTGGCACTGCTTCTGGCATTCATTATCTGCGCCTGTGCCTACCCAATCTGGTTTGTGCTGGTGGCCTCCTTTTCGGATCCCGCCTATGTAAACAGCGGAAATATGTTGTTCTGGCCCAAGGGCTTTACCCTCCTGGGGTATCGGAAGGTATTCGAGGATTCCCGGATATGGATTGGATATGGCAATACGTTGCTCTATACCCTGGGCGGGACCGCGCTGGGCACATTGATTACGATGATGGCAGGCTATGCCCTGTCAAGAAAGGAGCTCCCTTTCCGAAATCTCCTCATGGGGTACTTCGTATTCACCATGTATTTCAGCGGCGGGTTGATTCCTTTCTATATGGTCATCAAGAAGCTGTCGCTGACCAACACCCGGACGCTGATGGTCATCATCAGCACGGTGGCCGTCTATAACATCATCATCACCCGCTCTTTTCTGGAAAGCAATCTCCCGGAGGAGCTGCGGGATGCCGCCAGGGTGGACGGATGCGGGAATGTACGGTTTTTCGCCAAAATCGTGCTTCCCCTTTCCAGGGCAATCATTGCTGTGCTGGTTCTTTATATCGCTGTAGCCTACTGGGACTCCTACTTCAATCCCATGATCTTCCTGACGGACAGATCCAAGTATCCCCTGGCTGTCTATCTGCGGGAGATTCTGCTGACAGCCGGAACCGGAGCCGCCAATTCCGTGGCTTCCGATGCCGAGTCCGCCCAAAGGCTCCAGACCATGGTACAGGTGATAAAATACGGGGTCATCGTGGTCTCCACGCTGCCTATCGTCTGTGTCTATCCCTTCCTGCAGAAATATTTCATGAAGGGCGTCATGATTGGCTCCATCAAAGGCTGATACCTTTGCCATAAAAGGCTGGTATATATCAAAAAACAGTAACTGCAGAACAGATTAAGGAGGTAGAAGGAATATGAAAAAGAAAATGCTTTCACTGCTTTTGGCGGCGGCGCTGCTTACAGCAAGCGGCTGCAGCAATCAATCGGATCCGTCGCCCCAGGCATCGTCCGATGACGCGCCCGCGTCCCAGGACATGTCTCAGCCGGATTCCGGTCAGGAGGCGTCCCCGGAAAAGACCACCTTCAAGGTGGCCGTAATCCTCCATCCCCTGAACAAGGACGAGGACATCAACAACAAAGAAATCTACAGGCTGGCGGAAGAAGCCACTGGCGTCCATATTGAATGGATTCCGATTTCATCCGCGGATGCCGGAGACAAGGTGAACATCATGCTGGCCTCCGACCTGCCGGATGCCTTCCTGGGGCTGGTCGGGGAGACCCAGATTGCCAACAACATGGATTCCTTCGCCAATCTCGCGGAAGGAGATCTGCTGAAAACCTATGCCCCCCATGTGTATGCCGATTATGAGACGATCCATGGCGGGCTGGACTCCCTGACCTGGCCGGACGGCTCCATCCGCTCCCTGATGACCGGGCGACAGACCAGTTACGAAAATGATGCCATGGGAATCATGTACATGAACAAGGCCTGGCTGGACAAAGCCGGAAAATCCATCCCCACCACGACGGAGGAATTCCTGGATGTCCTCAGGGCCTTCCGCGACGGAGACATGAACGGCAACGGGGACGCTGCGGACGAAATCCCTTTCGAGCCCTCCCAGAGCGACTGGTGCTCCCAAATCATGAATGCCGCCAATCCCTGGGGCATTGCAGGCACGGAAGCATCCGATGCATCCGCTTACAAAATGGTGCGGGACGGCAAGGTAGTCGGTACGATAAACACGCCTGAATTCCGGAGCTTTCTGGAATTCTCCCACCAGATGATCGAAGAGGGGCTCCTGGATATGGAATCCTTCTCGCAGACCTCGGAGCAGTACTACGCAAAGCTGAAAGGCGGCCTGGTAGGCTGTTACTATTCCTGGACTCCAAACAGCGACATGAGCGATGATGCGGCGGCAGACTATGTGCCGGTAGGCCCTATCCAGGCACCTGATGGACCAGGATACGTGAAAACGGGGGCGCAGGATCAGCTGGCGGCAAACCTTACCGGTTTTGCGATTACCAGCCAATGCACGGACATCCCCCGGCTTCTGGAATGGTGGGACTATATGTCCAGCACCACGGAGCTGAAATACATCTCCCGCTTCGGCGTTCAGGGCGGTGCGTGGGATATTGATGACAATGGGGAGATCTATGAGAAGATTCCCGATGGCCTGACGGATGATTTCACCATCGAAGATTACAAGTATACCTATGCAATGGCCGATTACGGCCCCCTCATCCTGAAAAGCGAAAACGCAAATGTGCTGGAGGATGTCGCCTGGACATCCTGGTACCGAATCCAAAGCGTAGATGTGGTGCATGATTACTGCATCCCTGTAGAGAATCAGATTCCCACGCGCTTCGTTGACCCGGAGAAGACCGCGGAAAGGACTTTCATCGAAACCGAGCTGTTCTCCTATATCAAAAATTTCACGGCCACAAGCATATTGGAGGGCTTTGACGACGCTGCCTGGAATGCTCATCTGGAACAGCTGGAAGCGCTGCAGTACACCACCTGGCTGCAGTGGTATCAGGATCTGCTGGACAAGAAATTCTGAATTCCCAAAATAAGTCAAGAAGGAGGGAGCCATGGGGTTGCCGCAGAATCGAACGGATGCGGCAGCTCCATCACAAATTGACCGAATGAACATCAAGCAAGCAATCGGGATGGATGGGGCAAGGAAAGATTACCTTCTCTATCAGGCAGCAATTCCGCCCCATGAAAAATCAGACTATATCGTAGATGTGCTCTTTGACCGATTCCGCTACCACAGCGGCGAAGGGGACATGTGGCCACTGACCTGGGCGGAGGACGATATCATCTATGCGGGTGCCGGAGACAACAAGGGATGCCCCATGAATCTGTGGCGCATCCAGACACTGCGCTTTTCTCCCTCCGCCCTGACCAACACCGGCCAATGGAGCATGGATATGATCAATCCTCAGCCGATACCTTTGTCAAAATACTGCCAAAATCCAAAGGCACCCTATGTAAAGCCCTCTGGCCTTCTGGATATCAAAGGCGTATTATATCTCAGCATAGAGTCGCAGAATTATGGAAATAATCCTCTTTTCTGCAGGCAGCAGAACCTGAATGGCTGGATCGTAAAATCCATGGACGGAGGCAGGACCTTCGACCCGGATACCACGCCCTGCCACTTTTTCGAAGGCAGGCTGTCCTCCTGCCACTTTCTGCAGTTCGGAAAGGGATATTCCGGTGCGCGGGACAACTTCGTATATGCCTATTTCCCCTGCGACCTGGAGGATGGCTGCAGCTATTGGGAGAACAATGACGCTCTGCTTTTGGGGCGGGTCCCCGCCGACAGGCTGACCCATCGCGAAGCCTGGGAATTCTATTGCGGCGCGGATCCCTTCCATCCTGCCTGGAGCCATGACGGTGAAAAGGCCGCCCCTGTATTTTCTTATTATAAAATGACCGGCGCGAACCCCGTAGCATATAATCCCGGCATCGGCAGATACCTGATGGGAAACTATGGTTTCGTGGATGAAGACCTGCGCCCGCGCCCCGTACACCAGATGCGCTATCCGGAATCCCATCTCAGTCAGCTCACCTTATTTGAAGCCCCTCAGCCCTGGGGGCCCTGGCGGTTATTCTATCGAAACGACAACTGGGGCACCTATGGCGATTATCAGCCCAACTTCCCCACCAAATGGATGACAGCGGACGGGCGCATCGTCTACATGGTCTCCTCCGGCTCCTGGGATGACTATAATTTCGTAGTACAGAAGTTGGCACTCAAGACAAAAGAGGATCCCGATTTTCCGGAAGCGGCCAGGCATTTCCGGTACCAGCCCTGACCATCCGGACCGGATTGCCTGTATGCGCTTTCTCTCTGCCGTGCCGAGCCACAGGGCACGGCAGAAAATCGTTATATTTCTCCATCCTCATCAATCCGGCCACCTGCCATTCCATGTGCGCGGCAAAATGTCCACAGGGGCTGGAAGTGTATCGATAGAATCAGGGGACAATCTTCAGAATGAATCCGATGTTTTCCACGCTGCATCCCGCATCCAGCCTGCTATTATAGTCCATGTTCGTGATGATAAGGGTGTCTCCCTCTGCCTGACAGTTTCCGTTCCAGCTGTCCTGCAGCGCGATATCGCCTTCAAATGTCAGGGTGATTTTCCAGCCCTCCCGAACTGTGTCCGCAGAATTTGTAATTGTTACTTCATACTGATAGTAACTTTCGTTGTTCTGCTCCCAGGCATTCACCACCCTGCTCTCCACTGTCAGGTTGTCCGATGCCTGGCTTTCTTCCCCTGGCACAGAATTGGGATTCCCATCCGACAGGATGTGCCAGTCGATGATGACATAGAGCCCGCAGTCCGTAGCATATTCCACGCCCTCCTGCACCAATGCCTTCACATCATCCTGATTCCCGTCCGTGCAGTATCCGCCGCTCTCCGCGGTGTACATGGCCAGGCGGACTACGTCCATCCCCCACTCCTCCTTAATCTGCCGGAAGCACGCTTCGTTGACGTATTGCGGATACCAGGCCAGGCCGTGGGTGCTGATTCCCCTTAGCCGGACCGGATTGCCCTCCTCGTCCACCAGTTGCGTCCCCGCCACGGACAGGGCGACGGGCTTCCATGCCTGTGAATTCTGCCGCTCCGGCCTTCGTACCTGTGCCTCCTGTGCCTCCTGCGCTTCCCGCCTCTCCGGCCTCCGCACCTGCCCCTCCGCAGCCCGTTGCACAGCATATCCCTATCAGCAGCACAAGGCCGCAGATTATAATCCTCCTCATGGCATCCGTCCTCCATCTCCATATGCTTTTCCAGGCAGCCATAGTTTTCCCTCCCCATCTAACAGAACACCCCTGATCGTACCGCATAGCTCCCTTATATTCACGGGCGGTAAAATGTGCCGCCAGACCACGGCGATCTGCCGCCAATCCACGATGCTTTCCCCTCGCGAGTCTGGTGACCTGGCACCCACCAACGGTGGTCAGTATAGATTCTAGCAGACCACCACGCTTTGTCAAGCCCGCGGGAAGCCGCCGACCTCCCAATAGGCCTTCCGATGCACACCTTCCGATATGGCCCTAAGTCCTTGACAGCCCGCGGCCCCATGTCTTATGATATTGGTAACAGAAAATCGCAGAAGGAGGACGCTATGTCACTTTACGAATTGAAAAACCAAGAAATTTCCATTGCAGTGGAAAGCCTGGGCGCGGAGCTGAAATCTCTGAAGAAGCTGGATACCGGCACGGAATACATGTGGTGCGCGGACGCCAGGTACTGGAACCGCACCTCCCCCATCCTGTTCCCCTTCGTGGGAAGCGCCAAAGACAAGAAATACCGCACCAAGGGGCAGACCTACTCCATGACCCAGCACGGCTTCGCAAGGGACATGGAATTCGAGCTGCTCTCCCGGACGGAGACTGAGCTCTGGTTCGGCCTGGGCTCCAACGAGGAGACCCTGGAGAAATACCCCTACGCCTTCTTCCTGAAGCTGGGCTATCGCCTGGAGGGGAACAAAGTCTCCGTCCTGTGGCAGGTGGAGAATCCGGGCGCAGAACCCCTTCCCTTCTCCATCGGCGGACATCCCGCCTTCAACTGCCCCATCCGGGAGGGAGAGGCGCGCCACGACTATTTCCTGGACTTCGGCGACATAGCCCAGGTGAACAGCACCAGAATCAGCGAAAACGGGCTGGCCTTAAACGAGAGCGATACCTATCCCCTGGACGGGGGCAGACTGGCCCTCACGGACTGCCTCTTCGACCACGACGCGCTGGTCATCGAGGACAATCAGACAGCCACCGTCTCCCTCTGCAGGCCGGATAAGAGCAGCTATGTGAAGG
>CAMQOJ010000226.1 GCA_947003375.1 uncultured Lachnospiraceae bacterium | reverse complement strand
TACACGAGTCTCTTCGTCGGCAGCGTCAGATGTGTATAAGAGACAGTCCCTGCGCCGCCCTCCTCCGCCTTCCACTGATACAGCATCCTCCAAAGCGGGAACAAGAGCAGCATACTCTCCGCAAGCAGCACCCTGACCGCAAACAGCGCCCCGCTCTCCCCTCCCGGCCCCGCAATTCCCTGCAGAATCAAATCCGCCGTTCGTATCATCCCTGCCCCATAGACGGCAAATTCCAGAAATCCCACAAGGGCTTCCGCAAAACGCGCCTCCGGCGCTGCCAATCTCCCATTTCCGGCGCCTCTGCCGATTCCCCTGTCTCCCTGCGCCCCGTTGCCTCCTCCGTGCGGCAATGTCCCTGGCGCCCCCTCCGTGCCTGCGTCCTTCGTTCTCAAAGCCCTCGTCCTGCCCCATACAGCGCTTTCCCTTCGGCGCAGACACAGGGCGCCCCAAATCACCAGGTTCCCTGTCAGCAATATCCCGTTCACCATATCGAATTCCGCCATCCGCACCCCCTTCTCCTCTGTCAGTCCCTCGCTACCCTTTCCGCAGCATCAGCCTGCGGTTCACTTCCTTCTCATACCCCCGGCTTATGGGAACCTCCGTCCCATCCTCCAGCCACAGTCTCCCGCCCTTCCAGCCGCGCACATGCCGCTCCTGCACCAGGTAGCTTTTGTGGCAGCGCAGGAACCCGCCGCCCTCCAGCTCCCGCTCCAGCTCGTCCAGCTTCCGGTAAAAAGCATGGCTCTCCCTGCCGGTGTGCAGCACTACCACCCGCTTCCTGCTCTCGAAGTAGAGGATATCCTCCCTGGGTACCCTGCAGGTCTGATGCCCCTGCGCAAAGGAGAACCAGGATACCTCCCCCAGCTCCCTGCCGCAGTCCTCCATCACCCGGGAGAGCTCCCGCTCCGCCTCCTCCTTCAGCAGATACCGGAACGCCCTGACCTCGTAGCCTTTCCTGGCATATTCCGAAAGGCTGGTCAGGAAGACAATCAGGCAATTCTCCCCTCTCTGCCGCAGGGCCCTGGCCGTCTCCAGCCCGTCCATCCCGGGCATGCGGATATCCAGGAACACTACATCCACATAATTATCCGGCGCTTCCAGGGCCTCTAAAAGCGCCTCCCCGTCAGCATACTCCGCCACCTGGATGTCCGTCCCCCTGGCAAAGCTGTCCTTTATCAGAATGTCCCTGAGATATGTCCGAAAAACCGCCTCATCGTCACAGATTGCTATCCTCATCCTTACATCTACTCCTACTGCATGATTCTTCTCCCATTATAGGACATATCCTGTAAAAAATCATCCATTATCTTCCGCCGAAGCATCTGACGCGACAGCCATGGCCTACAGGTTCGATGTAAAAGGCTGGGGCGCGTCCAAATATTCAGACACGCCCCAACTTTTTATCTGCGCTTTCTTCAATCCTCCAGATACTCCCTGTAATCCGCCTCGCAGGCAAAGAGGACATACCTCCCGTCCACCAGTCCCATGTATCCCTCCGAAGTATTATATCCTTTCATACGATTACCTCCTGTCCAAAATCAGCTCTCGTCCGCTGTTCTGGATAAAAGGTAACATTTTTTGAGGGTCATAAAACTCCCTCAAAATGCCGGGGCTTCGATTTCTACCGGATTTTCATCGCTCAGTCCCGGGATTCAGGCAAAGCCCCGGCGGATCCACGCCCCTGTATCCGCCTCAGCCATGCTATGGCACAGCCTCCGGCACGTCCTCCAGGAACACTTCCGCCTCCTTCAGGAACCCCTCCGTCCACGCCATCAAAAGCTCCGCGTCCTTTTCCATCAGCCCTGTCTTCTTATATTTATAGGTAAAAGAGGGCTTCCCGTAGGCTGTAAAGGATAGGCTCGGGCCGAACTTGCGCAGGATTTCCGGTATCTTCGCCGGGTTGACCTCCGCGTCCGGGCGGAAAAGGAAAGTAATCCTCTCGTTCTTCCCCTTGATGTCCGTCATGTAGAGCCTGTGGGCGGCCACCCGAATCAGGGAGATCCGCAGCAGGTTGTCCACGGACTTGGGGATCTCCCCGAAGCGGTCCAGCAGCTCGTCCCGCATGTCGTCCCGCTCCTTCACGTTCTCGATGCCGGCGATCCGTTTGTAGATGTCCAGTTTCTGCACCTCATTGACGATGTAGGTGGGCGGGATGAAAGCGTCCACGTCCAGGTCGATCACCGTGGCAAAGTCCTGGGGCGCTTTCCCTCCCTTTAAGCCCTGCACGGCTTCATTCAGCATCTTGCAGTACAGGTCGTAGCCCACGGCCTCCATATGCCCGTGCTGGCGCACCCCCAAAAGGTTCCCCGCCCCCCGGATCTCCAGATCCCGCATGGCAATCTTGAAGCCGCTGCCCAGATCCGTGAACTCCCGGATGGCCGAGAGCCGCTTCTCCGCCACCTCCTTCAGCATCTTGTCCCGCTTGTACATCAGAAAGGCATAGGCGGTGCGGTTGGAACGGCCCACCCGGCCCCTGAGCTGGTAGAGCTGGGACAGGCCCAGGTTGTCGGAATCATGGATGATCATGGTGTTCACATTGGAGATGTCCAGCCCGGTCTCGATGATGGTGGTGGACACCAGCACGTCTATCTCCCCGTTAATGAACTCGAACATGATCCGCTCCAGCTCGCTCTCCTTCATCTGGCCGTGGGCGTAGGACACGGTGGCCTCGGGCAGCAGCGCCGCCAGTCCGGCGGCCACGTCCGCGATGTTGTTCACCCTGTTGTACACATAGTAGACCTGCCCGCCTCTGGCCAGCTCCCTGGAGACGGCCTCCCGCACCAGCTCCTCGTTGTATTCGCAGACAAAGGTCTGGATGGGCTGGCGGTCCCCCGGGGGCTCCTCCAGCACGCTCATGTCCCGTATCCCAATCAGGCTCATGTGCAGGGTCCTGGGGATGGGGGTGGCGGTGAGGGTCAGCACATCCACGTCCTCCTTCAGTTTCTTGATCTTCTCCTTGTGGGTCACGCCGAAGCGCTGCTCCTCATCTATGATCAACAGCCCCAGATCCTTGAATTTCACGTCATTGGACAATACCCTGTGGGTGCCGATGACGATGTCCACCAGGCCCTTCTGGAGGTCCGTAACGGTCTTTTTGATCTCCCCGGGGGTGCGGAAGCGGCTCATGAGCTCTATGCGGATGGGATAGTCCTTCATGCGCTGGACAAAGGTGGTGTGGTGCTGCTGGGCCAATATGGTGGTAGGCACCAGGTACACCACCTGCTTGCCCTCCTGGACGGCCTTGAAAGCCGCCCGGATGGCGATTTCGGTCTTGCCGTAGCCCACGTCCCCGCAGATGAGGCGATCCATAATCTTGCCGCTCTCCATGTCGGACTTTGTGTCCGCAATGGCCGTGAGCTGGTCTTCCGTCTCCTCGAAGGGGAACATCTCCTCGAACTCCCGCTGCCAGACGGTATCCTTCTCGAAGGCATGGCCCTGGCTCTGCTGACGCAGGGCGTAGAGCTGCACCAGGTCCGTGGCCACCTCGTTGACGGCGCTGCGTACCTTGCTTTTAGTGCGCTCCCACTCTTTGGAGCCCAGCTTATTGAGCTTGGGCTTCCTGGCATCGGCGGAGGCGTACTTCTGGATCACATCCAGGCCCGTGGCCAGCACGTAGAGGTTGCCGCCGTCCCGGTACTCTATCTTGATGTAGTCCTTGACCACGCCCTCCATCTCCACCTTCTCGATGCCCTGATAGATTCCCAGCCCGTGGCTTTCGTGGACCACGTAGTCCCCCACCTTCAGTTCGTTGAAATCCTTGATCTTCTGGCCCTCATAGAGCCTCTTCGTCCGTTTCTTCTTTTTCTCCGCGCCGAAAATGTCGGTCTCGGACAGCACCACGAATTTCAGCAGCGGGTACTCGAAGCCTTTGTCTACATGGCCGTAGTAGGTCACCACCTCTCCGGCCTGCACCTCCCGCAGGGGATCCTCTGTATAGATGGCAGTGAGCTCCTGATCCCGCAGATCCTCCGCCAGACGCCTGGCCCTGGTGCGGGAGCCGGACAGCAGCAAGACCCGGTAGCCGTTCCTGCGGAACATCTTCAGGTCCCGCACCAGGGCCTCGAAGCTGTTGTTGTAGGGGGCCACGTTCCTGGCGGCCACGTCCATCTTCCTGTCGGGCCTGAAATACCCCTTTGCCTCCATGGTGGACAGGGTGACCACGCTGCCCTTCAGGAGATTGGCCGCCACCTGATCCCCGCTGTAGAGCACGTTCATCTGGCCGGGCAGGATGTATCCCTTCTCCGCCCGCTGCCGCATGCTCTCGGAAAACTCCAGCTCTATGGCCTCGGCCTGCTCTTTTACACGGTTGGGCTCATCTATGAAATATACCGGCCCGGCATTCCCCCCAGCCGCTCTGCCGCCTCTGTTCAGCCTCCCGTCTACCGCGCCTGGAGTACCGCCGACTGTCTGCTTCCCGTCTGCCGCGCCTGTGGCACCGCTTTTCGCCTGGCCGGTGCCCTGGCCCGGGGCAGCGCCGCCCCGGGCCAGACGCACCAGTATCTCCGGCAGGGTCATGGTGTCCTCATAGAAGTACCGGATGTACCCCTCCAGGTTCACCTTGGCTTTGAATTCCAGGAGCTGCTCCTTTAATTCCTTTACCTGGGAAGCGATGCGGTGGGCCTCCTCGGTCTGGAAAGCCTCCCTGAAGATTTTCTGCTGCTTCGCGGCCTCCGCCTCCAGCTTCCTGATGCCTGCCCGGATGCGGTCCTCCTCCAGCACGAACTCCGTGGCGGGGAAGACGGAGATGCCCTCCAGGCTCTCGATGGAGCGCTGGCTTAAGATGTCGAAGCTGCGGATGGACTCCACCTCGTCCCCCCACAGCTCGATGCGGTAGGGGTTCTCCTCGGTGAGGTCGAAGATGTCGATGATGCCGCCCCGGACGGAGAACTGTCCCGGGCTCTCCACCTGGTAGCTCTTCTCATAGCCCATGTCCACCAGCCGCCTGCGCAGCTCCCCCTCGTCCAGGGCGCTGCCCTTGTACACATCGATCACGTCCCTGTCCGGCTCCCACATGACCTGAGGGGACATGAGGGCGGCGTAGGTGGTGACGATGGTCACGGGCTTCTTCTCCATGAGCCTGCGCAGCACCTTCACCCGCTCCTTCACCAGCTGGTTGCCGTGGATGTCCGCCTGGAAGAAGATCAGGTCCTTGGCTGGGTACAACATGACATTCCTGTCATAAAATCTGTATTCTTCGAAGAGCTCCTTTGCTTTCAGGTCGCTGTAAGTGACGATGACCTTGATGCGGAAGCCATCGCCCAACCCGTAGATCATATGCAGCTTCTGGGAGTCCACGCAGCCGGTGAGCGCGGTGACGCCCAGGCCTTTCCGGATGGCCTCCCTGATATTGCCGTATTCCGCCAGCTCCTGCAGCGGCGCCAGTAATGCCTGCATTGCGTCCTCCTGTTATCCAATTCCTCTCCGGCCTTGCGGACCGGTCCGGCTGATCCGGAATTCCTTTCGGGCTTCCTGATTCGCCGGGACTTTCCGGAGATATCTCAGCCTCTCTCAGAATCCGTGATTTCCTGATTCCTCAGCTTTCCCCGGTGCTGCTGTCATTGTTTTTTGCGTTTTCGTTCTATATTTTTTGTTATTTCGTCCCATCATCAAAGCCGGCTGCTCTCTCCGGCAGCCTTTTCTCCCGTCTCAGGTCCCCCGGCCTCTCCGGGCTGTTTGACTTCCACGGGCTTTTGGAGTCTCTGCTTTTCCGATGGCTCATCCTGCTTTTTCGGCTGCTTTGGTTCTTTCGGCTCCTTTGGCTCTTTCGGTTCCCTTGGCCCTTTCGGCTCCTTTGGCTCCTTAACAGGCTTCTTCACGGTATTGAACTGGTTCATGGCAACGTCAGGCCCTTGGGCAATGATCGTCCGGATGGCATCCGCCGCCCGGCCCGCGGCCTCGTCCATAGCCTCCCTGTCTTTCGGCGAGAACCGCCCCAGCACATAGTCCACCAGATCCCAGCCCGGGGGCTTCTCCCCCACGCCCATCTTCACCCGGATGAAGCCGTCGTGCCCCAGATGGGCGATGATGTTCTTCAGGCCGTTGTGCCCCCCTGCGCTGCCCTTTTTGCGGATGCGGATCTGCCCTACCTCCAGGCTCACATCGTCGGAGATCACGATCAGCTCCGTGGTCTCGTCCGCCTTATAGAAGTCGATCAACTGCCTGACGCACTCGCCGCTTAAGTTCATATAAGTCTGGGGCTTGGCCAGGACGCACTTCTGCCCTGCCGCCATGCCCTTGCCGATGATGGCCTTATGCCTCTTCTCCAGAATGGAGATGTTCTCTTTCGCCGCCAGCTTATCCAGCACCAGGAAGCCCACATTGTGCCGCGTGCCCTCGTATTCCCTGCCGGGGTTCCCCAGCCCTACAATAATATACATAGCAAACTCCAATCTGCCCGCCCGGGCTGCACCCGGCCAGGCCTTTTTTCCGGTCTCCTCACCGAATCGAATCCAGGAATCCTTTCAGCCTCTCCTTCTGGGCGGAAATGCATCTGTCCGAGTCGAAGAAGGCGATCAGCTCCTCCCTGCCTATCCAGCGATAGCCTATGGTCTCGCCCTCCTGGAGCGCAACGGAAGTCTTCGGCGCGTCCGTGACGCACAGATAGCCGTGGTGGATTGCATGGCTTCTGTCGCTCACAGTGCGGTACAGCTCTTCCAGCTCCCCGGCCTCTATCCCGCTCTCCTCCCGCGCCGATCTCCTCGAAGCCGGGGTAGGCCTCTTTCCGGAAATCCCTCTGCAACAGGAGATAGTCTCCGTCCACATGCCTCACCACCACCTCGCAGACCAGGTGGTAGAGGCCCTCTCCAATCTTTTCCCCGCGTATCAGATCCGTCCCTGTCTTTGCTCCCTGCCTGTCATAGGCGTCCCAGATTTCCATAGGCTGCTCCTGTCGGTTTTGTTTTTAATAAAATCCTGCATTTGGATTCTATTATAAAACTATGAT
>CAMQOJ010000225.1 GCA_947003375.1 uncultured Lachnospiraceae bacterium | reverse complement strand
GCGCTGAGCCCCCCGAAACTGTCCCCCTCTCAGAGCACGGGAATCCCCATGCCTGTGAGGCGGCTGTTCACATAGCAGGGCACGAAGCCGAACTGGGTCTGGAAAGCGGGCCAGCATTTCCCGGCGATGGCCACATACTTGCGGTATCCCCTGTGGGCCTCGATCCAGTCAAGCAAGGTCAGCTCGTACTGGGCCAGCTTGGGCAGGATCTCGGGCTTCTTGTTGCCGGCCCCCAGCTCCTCCTCCATCTCCTTCACCTTGGCGGGGATCCTCTCGTCCCCCTCGTGCTTCTTGAAGGCCTCGAAGAGATCCAGCTCGGAGTTCTCCTCAATCTCCACGCCCAGGTTGTAGAGCTGCTTGATGGGCGCGTTGCAGGCCAGGAAGTTCAGGGGCCTGGGGCCGAAGGAGATGATTTTCAGGCTGCTCAGTCCCACGATGGCCCTTGCGATGGGGATGAACTCGTGGATCCTGTCGGCGCACTCCGCCGCGGTGCCTACGGGATTCTCGGGTATGTATGCCTTCACGTTGCGCAGCTTCAGATTATAGCTGGCGTTGAGCATGCCGCAGTAGGCGTCGCCCCTGCCGCCCACCAGGTCGTTCTGGCTCTCCTCGGCAGCCGCGATGTACATGGCGGGGCCGTCGAAATGCTTGGCCAGAAGGGTCTCGGAAATCTCAGGGCCGAAGTTCCCCAGGTATACGCACAGGGCATTGCAGCCATTCGCCTTGATGTCCTCCAGGGCCTGTACCATGTGGATCTCGCTCTCCACGATGCACGCGTGGCACTCGTAGATGGCGACCGCATCGTACTTCGAGGTGTAGGCCTCTATCAGGGCTTTCCTCCTGTTCACGGACAGGCTCTCGGGGAAGCAGTCGCGGCTGACGGCTACAATACCGATTTTTACTTCAGGTAAATTGTTCATGTCATAATCCTCCTTTGGAAATTTGATGTTTACTTCTATCTACATTATAACCTAAATGGGCACAAATGTTAAGCAAAAAAAAATGCTTTCGGAGGACTTTCCCATATGCCTTTCCCACAATCCCTGAACGGCGTCCGGGCATATAATCAGCCGCCCCTCTCCCGGAAGAAAATCCAGATATGCAGCCTGTCATCCGTGTATTCCGCCGATATGCTCCCGCCCATCTGCTCCACCAGGCTCCTGGCGATCGCCAGCCCCAGCCCGGTGGACTTCCTGGCGGACTCCACGGTAAAAAAGCGGTCGAAGAGCCTGCCCACCTGTATCTCATCCAGCCCGGGGGCCGTGTTGGCAAAGACAATCTCCCCTGTGCTTTCCAGGGTAATCTCCAGGTCTCCGCTGCTATACTTTACGGCATTCTGCAGCAGATTGGCGAATACCCGGGACAGGGCGGCACCGTCCAGCATCCGGACCACCTTCTCCTGCGGCATCCGTATCCTGGGGGTAATGCCGCGCTGCGTCAAAGCGGTGTAGGCAGCCGCTATGCTCTCCTCCAGCACCTGGTTCAGGACCACGGGCTCCGCGGGGGCGTCGCTTTCCCTGGAAAGGAGGACAGAGTACCGGAACAGCTCCTCCGTCATCGAAACCAGCAGTTGGGAACGGTTCCGGATAATATCGAGATAACGTTTGGTAGTATCCGATTTTTCCTCCTTCTCCAGCAGGTCCAGATAACCGCAGATTGCGGTCAGGGGCGTCCTCAAATCATGGGAGAGATTCGTGACTGCGCCTTTCAGCTCCGCATCCCCCTGGCAGAACCTGTGATGCTCCGCCCGGAGCCTGCGGAGCTGCTCATTGACGGCATCGGCCAGGCGGCGCATCTGCCTGTCCCTGCCGGAAATGCCGATCAGCGTGTTGGTGTCGGTGGCAAGCCTGTCGGCAAAGCCGTCCGCGATCTCCCCCGCGGCCTTTCGCAGAATATGGATTTTGATAAGCAGAACAATGACAAGCAATCCCAGGACGCCGGTCAGGCTCCATAACCATACCATCATGAAAATCCCCTCGTTTCCGTCTTTCCGTCACATCACTTCAGATCTGATTTCCGGAACAGCACGCAGCCCGCGCCTGTGGCCAGCACAATGATCGCAAGGGAGTAGACAGGGAGCCGGTAGGGGTTCACGGCCATCATGCCGGCGCACTGGATGGCCTGCCCGCCGGGATTGATGTCGTGAAGGGTCTGGACGATCTCCCGCTTCGTCCCCTCCAGGTATCCGGGGTTGGGCTCCTCCACGGAGCTGATCTCCCCGTTTATGGCATAAGAATAGACCTCCTGCGTCTTCGGCGCTTCCAGCATCTGGGCCAGCACCATCCCTGTCATCAGGAAGCCGAAGGCAAGCAATATGCAGATCACAGCCGCAACGGACTTGTACTGGCAGACCATGGCGATACAGGTGAAAACAGAGGAAACCGCCACCGAGAGGAGCAGTATCGTAAACGTCGTCAGCAAAACCATCTCCACCGGGACAGTAAAGCCTCCCACCAGCGGCAGGCCTACGCAGAGATACGGCAGCAGATACGCCGCGCACATGGCGAGCCCCACCACGGAGGAGACCACTGCGTTGGCCAGGTAGACCGCCGAACGTTTTCCGCCCACGATGATTTTGTTCCGGATGGTCCCGTCGTTGTAATCCGTGCCGATGAACAGGCTGCAGAATACCGCCATGACGACGCCCACGCCCATGGCATAGACGAAGAATCCGTCCTCTATCCTGTATACATAGCCCATCTGCACCGCATCCAGATGCATTTTCACCGGCATGAATATCCCCCAGGCCGCCATCAGGATCAGGCCGCCCCAGAATACTTTGTTCTTCTTCAGACGCAGGAAACCTGCAGACAACAATCTAGTCATTCTTCTGCCCTCCTATCAGACTGACATAATAGCTCTCCAGGCTCTCGTCCCGCTCCCGCAGGGAGATCACGTCGCAGTTTTCCTCCGCCAGGGCCAGCGTCAGCCTGGATACCCCTATCTTCGCGTACACATCCGCCTCCCTGTCGGAGAGAATCGTGTACTCCGCATCCATTCCGTCCAGCACACGGGCCAGAGCCCCTGTATCCGTCACCTCCAGGTGGATGCATTTCCGGCAGGACTTCTCCAGGTCCGCCGCGCTGACCTCCTTCACCATCTGCCCCCTGTCGATGAAGCCGTAGTGGGTGGCCATCCTGGAGAGCTCGTCCAGGATGTGGCTGGAGACCAGGAACGTGATCTGCCGCTCCCGGTTCAGCTTCAGGATCAATTCCCGGATCTCGATGATCCCCTGGGGATCCAGCCCGTTCACCGGCTCGTCCAGCACCAGGAAATCCGGGGAGCCCACAAGGGCGATGGCGATTCCCAGCCTCTGGCGCATCCCCAGGGAAAAGTTTCCAGCCCTCTTGTCCCCGGTGTCCGCCAGCCCTACCAGCTTCAGGATATCCTCCATCCCCGCATAGGACGGGAGCCCCAGGATGCGGTACTGATGCTTCAGATTATCCTGAGCCGTCATGTCCAGGTAGATGGAGGGCGTCTCCACCACGGCCCCCACCCTTCTGCGGGATTTGGAGATATCCTTGTCCGTGTCCTTCCTGCCGTACAGGGTATAGCCCCCCGAGGTGGGGAACTGCAGCCCGCAGATCAGCCTAATCAATGTGGTCTTGCCCGCGCCGTTCCTGCCTACAAAGCCATAGATCGCCCCCTTTGGGACATTCATGGTCAACTGGTTCAGCGCCTTGAAATGCCTGTATTTCTTGGTCAGGCCATTCGTTTGCAGAACATACTCCATATGCACAACCTCCTGATTCCAATACCGCAGCTGCCGGGCCGGTTCCGGTTCCGGCAGCCGCTGTTTTATGAGATACTGCCATTCTATCCCCGGACAGTAAAGAAACCGGTAAAGGAAACAGTAAAGAAACGGTAAAGATTCATTCCCCGCGCATCTTAAAGCCGATCCCCCAGACTGCTTCGATGTAGTCTTTCCCCGTCGCCTCCCGCAGCTTCTTCCGCAGGTTGCTGACATGCATCTTCAGGGAGCTGTCCGTGCAGTCCGGCGTGTCCCGGCTGATCCGCTCCAACAGCAGGGACTTGGTCACCACCTGGGAGGGGTTGCCCATGAGGAGCTTCAAAATGGCGTACTCCGTCCTGGTCAGCCTTACTTCCGCGCTGCCCAGGCTGACCATGTGGGTATCCGCGTTCAGCGTGATACCGCCAAATTCCAGGACAGGGGCCACGGCCGCCCCGGAGGGCCTGCGCAGTTGTACGGAGATCCTGGCCAGAAGCTCCTTCATGGCGAAGGGCTTCGTCACATAATCCGCCGCGCCCCCCAGCAGCAGCTCCGCTTTCTTGTCGATGTCCACCTTGGCGCTCACCACGATCACGGGAATCCCCCTGGAACGCTCTTCTTCCATTATCCGCGGCAGCACCTCCTCCCCGTCCAGCCCCGGCAGCATCAGATCCAGCAGAATGAGGTCCGGCCTGGCACCGTTCAGCACCAGGAGGGCTTCCGTCCCGGAGTAGGCCCGGGAGACGCCGTAGCCCTCCCTGGCCAGCGCTTCCTCCAGCATGTTTCCGATGTGCATGTCGTCATCGATGATCAGAATATTTTTCGCCTGAGCATTTCCCATTTTTGTTCCGTCCCGTCTCTTTTTTCTATGGATTCCCTGCTTCAGGATGTCCCTCACTCCTGCCGCAGCCGCTCCACCGCGGTCTCTTTGGCGGCAAAATGATAGACAGCCAGAGGAATCGCCGCCCCCAGGGCCAGGTAGGCCAGCGCCAGCCCCAGGACAGGCCAGAGGTTCAGCCGAAAGGTGAAGAACCACAGGGTCCGGCCCAGCGCAATGTCAAGCATCCCGCCTGCCGCCAGCCCCAGGACCAGAGAGAGGGCCCCGGCCAGCAGGGCGTGGAGCATCCCTTCCGCCCCCAGCATCCGCTTCAGCTGCCCCCCGGTCATGCCCACCGCCTGGAGGACAGCCAACTCCTTCCTCCTGGCCAGGATGGAGGTCAGCTCCCCGTTTAGGAAGTTCAGCGCTCCCACCATGGCCAGCAGCCCGGAGAGGACGCCGCCCATGACCAGCACCGTGTTCCGGATTCCGGAGAAGGCCTGGTAATAGTCCTCCTTCCCCTCATAATCCAGGTCCGGCGCGGTCCTCCCGGTATATTGGGCCAGGAAGTCCGCCAGCGCCTCCCCCTTCCCTTCCTTTCCGTCGCACAGATAGTTCAGGCAGAACGGGGCATTGCCGTCCCGTTTCAGGACATCCGCCGCCAGGACGAAGCCCGCGCCGCTGTAATACCGGCTGGTCATGGGCTCCGGCATGGTCACCAGGGCTGCCACGGTATAGGTCACGGTGCGGTATCGCTCCGCCGAGAGATAGTAGTCATCCGGGTTCATGACCTCCACCTCCTCAGCCGTCAGCTCCCTGCCGTCCTCCCAGGCACGCGTGCACCAGTCCTCCTCATAGCGGACGGTGACGCTGTCCCCCAAAGCGGCGTAATGGCTGCCTGGAATCGGCTGTCCATAGTCGTCTGTCTGACAGACGGCCGCGATGGCATGCCCGGAGGGATCCGCCAGGGCCTCCAGGCTGCCCTCCAGGACGGTGAGCTGTTCCATGGGGAAAGCCTCCAGGCCGTAGAGCTGTGTGGGTTGGCTGTAGCCCCCGTCCGGCTGGCGCAGGCGTTCCATGCGCTTTCCCAGCGTCTCCTCCTCATAGATACCGCTCCAATGATAGCGGTAATATGATTCCGGCACAGCGGCGGAGACCCGCAGCTCCTGCCAGGTAATGCCTCCCTCCGCCACATAGCCGGTGGAAACGATCGCCTCCACGTCCCTCTGGGTCAGAGAGCCGTCCGCATAGCCCCGGCTTAAATAACCGGCATCCCCCACCACAAAGTCGCTGACTACAAAGCGCCGCAGAAATTTGTCCATGTCAAAGCCGCCGCCCAGGGCGAAGACCGTCTGGAACAGCACAGCCGCCAGGGCCAGGGAGAGCACGGTAAGCAGCGTCTTTTTCCGATTCCGGCCCAGATTTGCCGCCGCCATGCCAAAAGGCGTGCCGCCTCCTTTGACATGTCTTTTCTTCTTCCCCAGGCCCCTGGCCCCGTCCGTATACCGGACGGCCTCCACCGGCGACACCTTGCCCGCCAGCCTCCCGGGCTTGCTGCAGGAGAGGAATACGGTAAACAGTGTAAATAAAGTCGCGAAAACAAATATCCGGCTGTCCGCGCTGATCTCGGAGATCCTGCCGTAGCCCAGATTTTGGAGCATGGGGGAAATCCAGGCCCCCAGGAGCCACCCCAGCGCCAGCCCTGCCGGAATGCCTCCCAGCGAGAGGGTAAAGGCCTGGCCCCGGACGATGCCCCGAATCTGCCCCGGCGTGGTGCCGATGGTCTTTAAGAGGCCGTAGAACCGGATGTCATTGGAGACGGAAATCTGGAAAATGTTGTAGATCACCAGATATCCCCCCAGCAGCACCACCAGCAGCAGAAAGCCCAGCGCCGCCAGCTCGGCGGCATCCCGACCCTCCATCGGCGAATTCAGGTAGCCCCAGTTCACGCCTAGATTCACGTATCCCTCCTCCCCCATGGACTCGCTCTGATAGCCGTGGTCGGCAAGAAGCTGCTGCAGCTCCTCCTGGATATGGGCGCCGGAGGAGAGGAACACGTTCAGCGACCAACTTCCGGAGAAATCGCTGTTCCCCTGAAATCCATGGCCGGAAAGGACGCTTTCCGCATACTCCTCCGACACACGGACATTGGCCGCCGTGCCGGCTGTGTCAAAGGCCCACCAGCCTGTGAGGATGAAGGTATCTGTGACATCCTGCTGCCTGGCGGTTCCATGGCCCAGGGAAATGGTCAGGGGAACCTCCGCTCCCACCCTGGGCGCAATGCCCAGCAGCTCCAGCACCCGGCTGTCACAGGCGATTTCCTTTCCCGAGGCAGGCGGTCTGCCCTCGGCTACGGTGCAGAAGCTGTGTTCCGCATAATTTTCCTCCATATAGCTGACTTCCGTATACTG
>CAMQOJ010000224.1 GCA_947003375.1 uncultured Lachnospiraceae bacterium | reverse complement strand
GAAGATATATAGGTTGTCTTTGAAGAATTGCCTGTTTTGATAGGCCAATTAAAAAACCTCGTATGAATATTTAGTCTGGCGTCCAAGGCAGAGATTTTGCCAGGATGAACGAAACGAGAACATTCCATGCAGGACAAGGAGATACCCCATGAAAGTAGTATTGCGGAATCTGACGAAAAAATTCCCCAGCCGGGACAAAAAGAACAAGACGGACGTGGTCGCTGTCAGCAACTTCAATTTTGAGATTCCGGACGGCAAACTCATCGGATTGCTTGGCCCCTCCGGATGCGGCAAGAGCACTACGCTGAACCTGATCAGCGGCCTGGAGAAGCCCACGGAGGGTCAGGTCTTCTTTGGGGAGGACGATGTCACCAACCTGCCGCCGGAGCACAGGGGCATCGGCCTGGTGTTCCAGAACTACGCCCTGTATCCTCACTTGACCGTCAGGCAGAACATCCTCTTTCCCCTGGAGAACCTGAAAGGCAAGGACAAGCTCTCCAAGGAAGAAATGCTGGAAAAAACTACAGAAGCCGCAAAGCTGGTACAAATCGACGAGCTCATGGAGCGCAAGCCCGGAGAACTCTCCGGGGGCCAGCAGCAGCGTGTGGCAATCGCCAGGGCTCTGGTGAAGCGCCCCAAAGTGCTCCTCCTGGACGAGCCCCTCTCCAACCTGGACGCCCGCCTGCGGCTTCAGACCAGGGAAGAAATCAAGCGGATCCAGAAAGAGACCGAAATCACCACCATCTTCGTCACCCATGACCAGGAGGAGGCCATGAGCATATCTGACATAATCGTAGTCATGAAGGACGGCACGGTACAGCAGATTGGCAGGCCCCAGGAGGTCTACGACAATCCGGCGAACCTGTTCGTGGCGAAATTCCTGGGGACTCCGCCCGTCAATATTTTCCAGGGACAGGTGAAGGACGGTCAGCTCGTCCTTGGTGGGGATGCCGTCCTGCCGGTAAAGGGAGCGCCGGACGGCCCTGTCCTCGCAGGCATCCGGCCCGAGGGCTTCCTGCTGCGCAAAAGCGGAGCCTTTCGGTGCCAGCTCGACAGTGTAGAGGTCATGGGGCGGGATATCAGCGTAGTGGCCTCTAATAAGGCTGCCATGTCGCCTATGATTCGGGCCATCATAGGCTCTGAAAATCTGGCGGAGGTATCTGTGGATGCCAGCCAGGTCAGCTTTGACCTGAAGCCGAACAAGGTGCTCCTCTTCGATAGGGAGACGGAAGAACGATTGCATTTTAACACAAAATAGCTGATGAGGGTGCGGACATGATTAAATGGAAATCCTGTTTCAACAATATAAAGGGCTGGCTGTACCTCCTGCCGGCAATCCTTTTTCTCGGCTTTTTTATGGTATATCCACTGATAGACGTATTCGTCTATTCCTTTGAGGAGGGCTACAATTCCGCCTCCCAGACCTATTTCGGCACGGGAACCTACAATTATTCCTATGTGCTGCACGACCCGTATTTCCTGCAGGCCCTGAAGAACACCTTTCTGCTGGTGATCATCACGGTGCCCCTGTCCACGGGAATCGCCCTGCTGATTTCCGTGGGGCTGGATTCCATAAAGCCCCTGCGGAACCTTTTACAGACCATCTATTTCCTGCCCTATGTGACAAACACCCTGGCTGTGGGCCTGGTATTCATGATTCTGTTCAAGAAGACCGCCTATTCCGACGGTCTGGTGAACCTGCTCATCCAGTGGTTCGGCGGGGAATCTGTGGACTTCATCGACGGGCCCTACTGGGCGAAGATGTTCGTGCTGTGCCTTTA
Organism: uncultured Lachnospiraceae bacterium; assembly: GCA_947003375.1. Lineage (GTDB taxonomy): Bacteria > Bacillota > Clostridia > Lachnospirales > Lachnospiraceae > Acetatifactor. The sequence goes on along the minus strand of CAMQOJ010000224.1, from coordinate 5,181 downwards.
TACCATTTGGGTGGTGATGCCTTTCAAGATTCTGATTCTCACCAGCGCGCTGGCTTCCGTCAACCAGGACTATTACAAAGCCGCGAAAGTGGACGGAACATCGAAATTCCGTACATTCATGCGCATCACGCTGCCCATGATCTCGCCCATGATCTTCTACCTAGTCATCACGGGCTTCATCGGGGCTTTCAAGGCGTACAGCGATGCCGTGGCACTATTCGGCACGAACCTGAACGCGGCGGGGATGAATACCATAGTGGGTTATGTCTACGACATGCTGTACGGGGACAGCGGCGGCTATCCGTCCTACGCTTCCGCGGCGGCCATCATCCTGTTCGCCATCGTCCTCACCATTACCTGCATCAACCTGCTGATCAGCAGGAAGAACGTGCATTATTGATTCCTTTTCGGAGGAGAGGAGGAGCATTCCATGAAAGAAGCGCATCCGGGAGAAGCAAGATACTCCAAGACAGAACAGACAGCCGAACGGCGCAGGACGGCGGCCAGAGCCGTTACATATCTCTTCCTGATCCTGTGGGCCGTCATCGTGCTGTTCCCCTTTTACTGGATGATACTGACATCTTTGAAGAGCTACGGCGCATATAACTCGGAAAGCATGCCGAAATTCTTCACCCTGTCGCCGACGCTGCAAAATTACGTGGATGCCTTTACGACGGTTCCTCTTGCACGTTATTTCGCAAATACGGTCATCTTCACCCTGCTGACCACGGCTGTCATGATCGTGGTGATCACCCTGGCGGCCTTCGCCTTTGCCAGGCTGGAGTTCCGGGGGCGGAATGGGGCTTTCCTCCTGTTCCTGTCCCTGATGATGATTCCGGGTGAGCTGGTGATCATCACGAACTTCGTGACCATCACCAATCTGGACATGCGCAATACCTTTCAGGGGCTCATACTGCCATCCGTCACCTCCGTCTTCTATATCTATCTGCTGAAGGAGAATTTCGAGCAGGTGCCGGACAGCCTGTACAAGGCGGCCAAGGTGGACGGCACCTCGGATATGAAGTATCTGCTGAAGGTCCTGGTACCCATATCCAGGCCCACGCTGATTACGGTGACGATCCTGAAGGTAATCGAATGCTGGAATTCCTATGTGTGGCCCAGGCTGATTACGGATGACGAGAATTACTATCTGGTGTCCAACGGCATTCAGGAAATCCGGGAGAACGGCTTCGGCCGGGAGAACATCCCGGCCATGATGGCAGCGGTGGTGGTGATTTCCCTGCCATTGATTGGGCTGTTCCTGATTTTCCACAAGAAGATCATGGCGGGCGTGTCAAGGGGAGGAACCAAGGGATGAAGGACGAGGAGATGAGGAGCCAAGGCGCGGCGGGCCGGAGGGCAGAAGCCCGGGAAGCGAGCAGCCAGGGCGCGGCGGGACAGAGGATGGAAACCCGGAAGCGCAGGAACCGAAGAGCGGAAGCACGAAAAGTCAGAAACCAAAGCAGGGTGGATTGGCGGATGGAAAGGCCGGAACAGGGAAGGAGTCGGCGCTGCGCCCGCCCGCTTCTGGCTGCGCTGGCGGCCCTCATGGGCTGCATGCTCCTGCTCACCGGCTGCCACGGCTCCAGGGGGCTGGACGCTTTCGTCATGCCAGAGAGCTTTGACATGGCGGCAGAGCACGAAATCACCTTCTGGGCCAAGAACGACACCAACAAGACCCAGACCGCCATCTATGAACAGGCCATCGCGGATTTCGAGAAGCTGTACCCGAACATCCATGTGAACCTGCGCCTGTATACGGATTATGGGAAAATCTATAACGATGTGATAACGAACATTGCCACCCATACCACGCCCAATGTGTGCATCACCTATCCGGACCACATCGCCACCTATCTCACCGGCGTCAACCAGGTCGTCCCGCTGGAGGAGCTGTTCGGCGATGAAAGGTACGGCCTGGGCGGCAGCGAAGTAAAGTACGACTCCCCCGGGAAGGACGAGATTATACCCCAGTACCTGGAGGAGTGCGCGTTCGGCGGCCATTATTACGCCATCCCCTACATGCGCTCCACTGAAAGCTGCTATATCAACAAGACTTATGTGGAAAAGCTGGGCTTTCAGATGCCGGATGCCCTGACATGGGATTTCGTCTGGGAGGTGTCCGAGGCCGCCATGGCCATGGACGGGGAGGGCAACTTCCTGGTGAACGGCCAGAAAGTGCTGATTCCCTTCATCTATAAGTCTACGGACAATATGATGATACAGCAGATCAGGCAGAAGGGCATCGGATACTCCACCGAGGAAGGGGAAATCCTGCTTTTCTCCGATGCCACCAAAGAGCTGCTGGAGACCATAGCGGAGCACACCCGGACCGGGGCCTTCTCCACCTTCAAGGTTTCCAGCTACCCGGCCAACTTCCTGAACGCGGGACAGTGCATCTTCGCCATCGACTCCACCGCGGGCGCCACCTGGATGGGATGCGACGCCCCCCTGATAGACATCAGCCCCGACAAGCTGGTGGAATTCGAGACGGAGGTTCTGCCCATCCCCCAGTTCGACCCGGCGAACCCCCAGATGATATCCCAAGGCCCCTCGGTGTGCGTCTTTAATAAGGAGGATCCTCAGGAGGTGCTGGCTTCCTGGCTGTTCGCCCAGTATCTGCTGACCGACGAGGTGCAGATTGCCTATGCCCAGACGGAAGGGTACGTGCCCGTGACCACCAAGGCCAGGCAGTCGCAGGCGTATCAGGACTATCTCTCCAGAAGCGGCGAGGACAATGCCCTCCACTACGATGTCAAGATTAAGGCCACGAAGCTCCTGCTGGAGAACGTGGATCACACCTTCGTCACGCCGGTGTTCAACGGCTCCGCCTCCCTGCGGGACGCCGCGGGCCAGCTGATTGAGGAGACGGTGAAATCCATCCGCCGCTCCCAGACAGTGGATGACGCATACTACGGGAAGCTTTACGAGGATCTGAACGCGCGCTACCATCTAGATCAACTGTCACGCCAGGACGGCTCCGCCCAGAAGGAGAAAGCCGACCTGGGGCCGCTTCCCAGGCCTGCCATACTGCTTCTGTCCGGACTGGCCGTAGCCTGGGCGCTGATGCTTTTTTATGTGCTTTTTGAAAAAACGAAGCAAAGGAAATGACATGCCGATAATATGCCATGGTCATATCCCCGGTTAAAATCCCGGCGGATGTCCATGCTATTACTATAAATTCATTAAAGGAGGAAATCGATTATGATTACCTGGAAAAATCTGGACACTGCGTCCACATATCAGGAGTTGCTGAATGTGGCCCCTGTAGACCTGAAAGAGGCAATGACAGGAGAGAGCGGTGCGGAGCGCGTGAAGAAGTACAGCGTTCCCATGGCGGCCGGGCTGGCATTCAACTATGCGGCGAAGCAGGTGGACGACAAGGCCCTGGAGGCCTTCGCGAAGCTGGCGGAGGAGATGCAGCTGGCGGAGAAGTTCGAAGCTCTCTATAATGGCGAGGTAATCAACACCGGCGAGAAGCGCATGGTGCTCCACCATCTGACGAGAGGGCAGCTGGGGGAGGCTGTTGTGGCTGACGGCGTGGACAAGCGCGGCTTCTATGTGGAGCAGCAGAAAAAGATAGCGGAGCTGGCGAACAAAGTCCACAGCGGCGAGATCACCAATGCCGCAGGGGAGAAATTCACCACTGTAGTCCAGATTGGCATCGGCGGCAGCGACCTGGGCCCCCGGGCCATGTACCTGGCCCTGGAGAATTGGGCCAAGGTGAACGATACCTTCAAGATGGAAGCCCGGTTCATCAGCAACGTGGATCCCGACGACGCGGCGGCGGTGCTGAACACCATCGACGTAGCCCATTCCATTTTCGTGCTGGTATCCAAATCCGGCACCACCCTGGAGACCTTGACTAACGAGTCCTTCGTGAAGAATTCGCTGAAGAACGCGGGGCTGGATCCCTCCAGGCATATGATCGCCGTCACCAGCGAAACCTCCCCCCTGGCCAAGAGCGACGACTATCTGGCGGCGTTCTTCATGGACGACTACATCGGCGGCCGGTTCTCCTCCACCTCCGGCGTAGGCGGAGCGGTTCTGTCCCTGGCTTTCGGCCCGGAGGTATTCGCCCGGTTCCTGGAGGGCGCGGCAGAAGAAGACAAACTTGCCTGCAATAGGGACATCCTGAAGAACCCTGCCATGCTGGATGCCCTGATCGGCGTCTACGAGCGCAATGCATTGGGCTATCAGAATACGGCGGTGCTGCCTTATTCCCAGGCCCTGAGCCGCTTCCCGGCCCATCTACAGCAGCTCGACATGGAGTCCAACGGAAAATCCGTGAACCGCTTCGGCGAGCCCGTGAGCTACCCCACAGGCCCCGTCATCTTCGGCGAGCCCGGCACCAACGGCCAGCATTCCTTCTACCAGCTCCTGCACCAGGGCACGGACATCATCCCCCTACAGTTCGTGGGCTTTCGGAAGAACCAGATGGAGCGGGATGTGGTGATCCAGGACAGCACCAGCCAGCAGAAGCTCTGTGCCAACGTGGCGGCCCAGATTGTGGCCTTCGCCTGCGGCAAGGCTGACGAGAACCGCAACAAGAACTTTGAAGGCGGACGCCCCTCCAGCATCATCGTGGGCGACCGGCTCACCCCTGAGGCCCTGGGTGCGTTGTTGTCCCATTTCGAGAACAAGGTCATGTACCAGGGCTTCGTCTGGAACATCAACAGCTTCGACCAGGAGGGTGTGCAGCTGGGCAAGGTCCTGGCCAAGAAGGTGCTGGCCCACGACACGGAAGGCGCGCTGAAGGCATACAGCGACCTGCTGGATATCTGACCGTATTGACAGGAAACTGCCGCTTTTGTATGCGATAACTATCACTTTTTACTATTGATTTATTGGAAAATTCTTGTATAATAATCTTCGATGTATTGAGAATGGAAGAAGGACAGAGCCTTTTTCCGTCAATAATACGCAGGAGGGACGTTCCGGAAAACGGATACACCCGGGGAAGCCGGGCATGCGCCTTCCGAAAGAGGAGGATAACATGAAAAAAATCACATCGTTACTATTGGCGGCAGTTTTGGTATTTGTCTGTGCAGGCTGCGGCTCCAAGGGGGGCGACACGGATGCCAAGTCCGAGGGCGTCATGACCTACGCGGAGTATGACGGCGCGGCGCTGGGGGCCGCGGTGGTCATCGAGGCCGATGTCCAGGCGAAGCAGTCCTGGTG
>CAMQOJ010000223.1 GCA_947003375.1 uncultured Lachnospiraceae bacterium | reverse complement strand
TTATGAAAGAAAAGTCTAGTATTTTTTTCTTTTTTTCCTATAATTATTACTACACGCTGAATCTACAGGCGAACGCGACTGACCCACGCAGGAAACTGACAAAATCTTGACAAAAGGAAGGAGCGACCGATGAAGCAAGAGGAACGAATACAAGGCACTACCAGACAGGCCGAGGAGGCTTTCCTGGAACAGACCCTTTCCGTCATCCATGACAATCTGGAAAGCTACGGCAGGCAGGTGGATGACATGAGCACGGAGATCGACGTCATGCTGGACCATTTCCATGACGACAACCCGGAGCTGATCAACGCCCTGGAGAACCTTACCACCATGCACCTGCACATGAAGCGGGCCCTGGAGCGCAATGAGAAGGCCCAGGGCAAGCCCTATTTCGGGCGGATCGTCTTCCGGGACGAGGCATTGGACAAAGTGGAATCCCTCTATATCGGCCGGGGCGGCATCGCGAAGGACGCCACCCACCAGATCGTCATAGACTGGCGGGCTCCCGTGGCAAATGCCTATTACGAGAACGGCCTGGGAAAATGCAGCTATATGGCCCCCGGAGACAGGCGGATAGACATCGACCTGATGCTGAAGCGCACCTATGAGATCGAGTCCGGGAAGCTGCTGGACTATTTCGACAGCGAAGTTGTGGCCAATGACGACCTGCTGACCAAGTACCTGGCCAAGAACAAGCAGGCCGTGCTCAGCGAAATCGTGGCCACCATCCAGAAAGAACAGAATGAGATCATCCGCAAGTCCCCCCACCACAACATCATCGTCCAGGGCGTGGCGGGCTCCGGCAAGACCACCGTGGCCATGCACCGGATTTCCTTTATCCTGTACAATTATCCGGAACGCTTCAAGCCGGACGACTTCTACATCGTGGGGAGCAACCGGATATTGCTGAACTACATCACGGGCGTGCTGCCGGACCTGGATGTGTACGGCATACGGCAGATGACCATGGAGGAGCTCTTCGTCAGGCTTCTGTACGAGGACTGGGACGAGAAGAGATACCGCATCCTGAGAGGCGGCCAGAGCGGGGATCGGGGCAGCATAAAGGGCGGCCTGGGCTGGTTCCGGGATCTGAAGGCCTACTGCGACAAGCTGGAATGGGAGGGCATCCTGCGGGAATCCATCTACCTGAATCCCCGGCAGTTCGTGGAGGGCCTTCGGGACGGCAAAAGCGGCGTCTATGACGAGACTGTGGGGAAAAAGGTCAATCCCCACGACCTGATCCTGCTGGTGGACGGCGAAGCCGTGGAGCGATACATCCTCCAGAACCCGAAGGTCTCCATGCAGAACAAAATCAACATGCTGAACGACCGGCTGATCATCAAGATAAAGGAAGAGTTCCTGGGCAAGGGAGTGAAGTACACGGAGCCCGAGCGAAAGGCCATCCTGAAGGCCTATCGGGGCCGGTACGGCGGAAAAGTCTGGAAAGGCTCCATCTACGACCTGTACCGGAAATTCCTGGAGCTCCAGGCCCTGAAGGGAAAAGCGGTGGACATCCCGGTGGATGAGTTCGATGTGTACGACCTGGCGGCCCTGGCCTACATCTACAAGAGGATCAAGGAGACGGAGGTCATCAGCGAGGCCCACCACATCGTCATCGACGAGGCCCAGGATTTCGGCATGATGGCCTACTCCGTCCTGCACTTCTGCATCAAGGACTGCACCTACACCGTCATGGGGGACGTGTCCCAGAACATCCACTTCGGCTTCGGCCTCAACGACTGGGAGGAGCTGCGGGAACTGCTTCTGCCGGACCAGATGGACAGTTTCGGCATTTTGAAGAAAAGCTATCGCAACACCGTGGAAATCTCCGACTTCGCCACCGGGATCCTGCACCACGGAAGCTTTTCCAGCTATCCCGTGGAGCCAATCATCCGCCACGGCAGCCCGGTGGCCGTGCTCCAGAGGAGCGAGAGCGACATCATCCGGGAGGCGGCGGATATCTGCAGGGCATGGCAGGAGAAGGGGTATGATACTATCGCAGTAGTCTGCCGGAACCAGCATGGGGCCAACTGGGCCGCAAAGGAGCTGGGGCAGTACCTGGAAGTCATGGAGAGCGATCTGGAAAAGGCGGTCTTCGGAAACGGCGTCATGGTGCTGCCGGTGGAGTATACCAAGGGGCTGGAGTTCGACACCGTGCTGATCCTGGATCCCACAAGGGCGGAGTACCCCGTGGACGACGGACATGCCAAGCTCCTCTATGTGGCAGCTACCAGGGCCCTCCATGAGCTGTGCGTGCTCCACACGAAGGACCTGACGGGGCTGATTGCGGATCCGGTTCCCGAGCGGAAGGAAGCGCCGCCGGAGCCTGTGGGCAAAAATATGACGGATATGTCTTCTTTCCGGGATATGCGCACGGCCCCGGGAACGGCAGGGAGAACTGGCGGAAGGGGCGATGCTGCCTCTGCGAGCAAATTGTCCGGCGGAGAAATAGAAGACACCGATGGCATTGGCGGCGGTTCTGCCGCAAAATCGGCAGCAGCCAGGCCAGATGCGGAAAGGCCGGTCCGGAGGCCGACCGCAGGGGCAGCATCTGACAGGAGGGCAGCCGTCAGCGCTTCGCCCATCAGGAGCAGGGTCTCCATCGTGCGGAACACTGCGCCGACCGGCGGCCCGGAGCCCTCCGGCAGACCCGGAAAGGCCGCACCAGCCAGCGGAGCCTCCCGGACAGCTTCCACGGCGCCCGCATTTTCCCAGGGCACCCGCCCTGAGCCGCCCCGACCGGCCACGGGCAGCCGGACAGCCCCGGGAACCTCCGCGCCCCGAGAAGCTGCGCCCCCTGGGCCATGCCAAAATCGACCTCTCCGTCCGCTGGGTCACGAAGCAGCCCGACGGCCTGTACCTCCAGAGCCGTTACGGAACCCTGCGGCTAAGCCCGGTGGGAAGCGCCATCGTAAGAGTCTCCTTCCTCCGGGGCGGCCAGCCTGACGGCACCGTTCATCCCGCCATCGCGGTAGACCGGACGGATAAATTCTGGATGTACAAGGACACGGGCAAGCTGGTAGAGCTCACCACCGATGAACTGCTGCTCCAGGTGGACAAGGCAACCGGCGCGGTCCGCTACCTGGCCCTGACAGAAGAAGAGGATTCCGCGAGGAGGGCGAAGCCCCGGCTGCTGCTGGCGGAGCGCCCCAGGGAATGCCGCCAGATAGAGACGGCCGCGGACAGAAAGCTGCGCACCTGGCTCTACCTGGACTGGGCCAGGGACGAACGCCTCTACGGCTTCGGCATGAAGGGCCAGCCGTCCTTGAGCCTGCGGGGCGGCGCCAGATATATCTCCCAGCAGGGGGGAGAGGGTCTGCCCTTTTTCCTCTCCGACAGAGGGTACGGCATCCTGGCGGCCACAGAGCATCCCGCCTTTGTCTGCGACATCCCGGCCTACGGCTCCTATCTCTATACGGAAAACAACAGGCAGATGGATTTCTACTTCATCGCCGGGAAGCGCCAGGAGACCATCCTGAACGCCTACGCCTACCTTTGCGGCACATTGTGACCAGGGCCGGGCGCTCATTTCCGGACATTGGAGGAGATCGCTTCCACCCAGGTTTCCAGCACCTCCTCATAGTCGGCCGAAATCACCTCGTAGATCTTCTCCGTGGTGATTCCGGCCACTGCTATGCCGTTCACGTCCATGACGATCACCAGCATCACCAGGAACATGGCGAGGAAGAGCCGCAGCCGGAAGGACGACGCCCCTTCCCCGGGCAAGGCTCCCTCCGGGTAGTTATCATCATAATAAGAGCCGTATCCGGCGGCCCTTTCCGGACTGATACTGGTCCTCCCGTACAATATCCGCTCCCTGTTGGACAGGTCATACTGGTCCTCCTGATACCGGGAGCGCACCTGCTGCACCAGCCGCAGCCTCTGTTCCGTCGTCACATCGCTCATAATGGGATTCCTTCAAAAGAGTAAGAATGCTTATTTAAAAATATGGCATTTTGGACGGCATTATGATAGAATGGAAAAAAAGCATTCAAAGCATTCCAGTGGAAGAGAGGGAAACGAAAAATGGGAAGCAACGGAAAAGTATTGGGCGATAAGATTCTGTCCAACATCGCCAAGGTCATCGTAGGAAAAGAACAGACCGCCAGGCTGCTCCTGACGGCGCTTCTGGCGGACGGACACGTGCTGCTGGAGGACGTGCCCGGCACAGGCAAGACCAAGCTGGCCAAGACCCTGGCCAGGAGCATCAGCGCGGATTTTGCAAGGATACAGTTCACGCCGGACCTTCTGCCCAGCGACATCACGGGACTGAATGTCTTTGACAGGCAGAAGAACGAATTCATCCTGCGCAAGGGGCCGGTATTCACCAATATCCTCCTGGCGGATGAGATCAACCGTGCCACCCCCAGAACCCAGGCCGGCCTGCTGGAGTGCATGGAGGAGCGCCAGGTCACTATCGACGGGGAATCCTACGTGCCCGGGAAGCCCTTCTTTGTCATCGCCACCCAGAACCCGGTGGAGACCACGGGAACTTTCCCCCTGCCCGAGGCCCAGATGGACCGCTTCATGATGCGGCTTTCCATGGGTCTGCCGGACAGGGCCGAGGAGCTGGCCATCCTGGAGAAATACATGGATAAGGAGCCCCTGGCAGAGCTGGAAAGCGTCCTGACCCTGGAGGAGCTGGCCGCGGCCAGAGAGGAGGCCGGACGGATTTTCGTACATAAATGTGTGCAGGAATACATGGTGGACATCGTGGAGGCCACCAGGACGGGAGAGCAGGTCGTCATGGGCGTAAGCCCCCGGGGGAACCTGGCGCTGCTGCGCTGCGCAAAGGCCTATGCCTATCTGGACGGCAGGGACTATGTGGCCCCGGACGACATCAAGGCGCTGGCGGTTCCCGTGCTGGCCCACAGGATCGTGCTGGGCTATGGCTCCGGCGGCACGGAGAATGCCGTGAAATGGATGGAGCAGATACTTGGAAACATCCCTGTGCCCACCGAGGAGTTTCGTGCGTAAAGATGAGGTATTGAAATGATCAAACTACTGGGAATCGGCCTTATCGCCTACCTCCTTTTCATCGCCCAGAGGCGTCTTTACGAAAAGCTCTGGCAGAAGCACCTGGGGATTTCCCTCAGCTTCGGGACGAACCATATCTTCGAGGGAGAGCAGGGAGAGCTGAGGGAAATCATCGAAAACAGAAAAAGGCTCCCCCTGTCCATGCTGAAGGTGAAGTTCAAGACGGACAGACACCTGATATTCGGCAACGAGAAAGGCTCCCGCACCACGGATCAGTATTACCGCAATGACGTATTCCGCATCAGCGGCGGCGAGAGAGTGACCCGCACCCTGCGGTTTACCGGGGGAAAAAGAGGGTATTATACCATAGACGAGATCAGTCTGGTGGCATCCGATTTGTTCTTCCTTGGGCAGATGGTTGCGGACCAGCCTGTCAGGGCGGAGCTCTACGTATATCCGAAGCCCTATGACAGCAGGAGGCTGCGCCAGTCCTTCGTCCAGTTGAACGGGGAGATGCTCACCAGGCGCCATCTCCTGGAGGATCCCTTTGAATACCGGGGCATCCGGGAGTACCAGCCCTACGACGACATGCGCAGCATCAACTGGAAGGCCACCGCCAAGACAGGGGACTTCAAAGTGAACCAGATGGGCTATACCTCCCTGAAGAGCGTCCGCATCTTCTTCAACATTCAGGACGACAATATCCTGAAAAAAGAGGAGGCCGTGGAAATGTCCCTGCGGATCGTAGTATCGCTGTGCCTCCATTTCCTGCAACAGGGGATGCAGATTTCCTGCTACGGGAACGGCGTGGACATCCTGACCCACCAGCCCCTGAGCGTGGACGGCAAGGCCAGCGAAGGGCAGATGGATTTCATCTACCGCGCCCTGGCCAGGATCGACACCGCCCAGCCGACCGCAGGCTTCGTGGAGACCTTCGAGGAGAAGCTGTTCCAGGAGTCCAAAGGGGCCTACACCTGCTTCGTGGCCCCCAACCAGTACGATGACTTCGTGGCGCTCCTGGACCGGTATGAGGAGACCGACAATCCCTTCACCTGGTTCTACCCTGTGCTGGGCAATAAGGAGCCGGAGCTCCCGCCGGAGCTTCAGAAACGGATTGAAGTCATTTATTTTGAGGCATGAAAGGCATTATAATGGAAGAAAGGGCATTCCATGGAAGAAAGAGCATTCCAAAGAGCATTCCATGGAAGAAAGGATTCCAATGAATATAAAGCGGATTGAAATCGTTAATGAATTCCTGACAGAGCAGATGAACCATTGGATGCTGTTCCCCCTGCTTCTGACAGTCATGGGAGTGATGAAGAAGCTTCTCGGAACAGGAGACCCCAGCCTGGCCCTGTGGGCACTGTGCAGCCTGATTCCCCTGGCCTTCTTCGTGTTCCGCTGCAAGGTGAGGAATCTCCTCCTGTTCCTGCTGGCCCATCTGGGCACGGCTGTTCTGGTTTTCGCCCTATCCGGCCAGTCGATTCTGACCAGGGTCGCCTGCACGGCCTGTGTCATCGGCTATATCATCCATTCCCTTCTGCTGCGCCTGAAGCACAGCACCGTATATTCCGAGGGCATGCCCCTGGTGGTGGGAGTGGTGCTGTCGGCCGTCACTGCGCTGTTCCAGTATTATCAGGGCACAAGGGGCTGGGAGAATTACTACAACATTACTCTGATTGGAGTCATCGCGCTCTATTTCGTCATTTATTTCATGGACCATTATCTGGACTTCCTGTCCATGAACAAAAGCAGCGCCGGCTTCCTTCCGGCGGCTGAAATGTTCCATTCCGGCATGGGCCTGGTACTGGGATATACCCTGGCGGGGATAGGCATCCTGGTGCTCAGCACACAGTTCGAATGGCTGGCCGGAATCCTCAGGCCCATAGGGGATCTGCTGCTGAAATTCCTGCGCTTCCTGTTCTCCCGGGGCTCCCATTCAGAGGAGGTGGGGGAGATCGCGCCGGCGGAAATGCCGTACGGGGATATGGGGGGCATGGGGC
>CAMQOJ010000222.1 GCA_947003375.1 uncultured Lachnospiraceae bacterium | reverse complement strand
CCCGTGGAGGCAGCGGCGGTGCTCAAGGAGGCGGCCCGTGGAGGCAGCGGCGGTGTTCAAGGAGGCGGCCCGTGGAGGCAGTGGCGGTGCTCAAGGAGGCGGCCCGTGGAGGCAGCGGCGGTGCTCAAGGAGGCGGCCCGTGGAGGCAGCGGCGGTGCTCAAGGAGGCGGCCCGTGGAGGCAGTGGGCCTTGCCCGCAGCGGTCTGCGGATACAGGGAGGAAGATTGCCCCGGCTACGGATGACGGGAGAAGGGCGTAGGATGTCCGGGCGTTTGGGGAGGACGGAGAGGGAAGGAATCTATATGGAGCGTATATTTGACGGAGCGGAATGGATCTGGTGCAATGACAGCCCTCAGGCGGACGAGTACGGGGAGTACGTGGACTGCTTTCCCTATGAGGCCGGGAGGGCGGTGCTGCGCATCTCGGCGGACAGCAATTATGCCGCCTATGTGAACGGGGAGCTGGCGGCGTGGGGGCAGTATCCGGATTTCCCCTATGACAAGGTGTATGACGAGGTGGACATTTCGGATGTGTGCCGGAAGGGGGAGAACCGCCTGGCCATCGTGGTGTGGTACTATGGCATCAGCACCTCCTCCACCTATTACCGGGGCAATGCGGGGCTGCTCTATGAGCTGGCGGGGGAGGAAGGGATATTGTGCAGGAGCGGCGGGGAGACCCTCTCCCGCATGAGCAGGGCATACCTAAGCCACAGGATGCACGTCATCACCGGCCAGTTGGGGCTGGGCTACGGCTATGACGCCTCCAGGGAGGACGGCTGGATGACGGGGGAGCTCTCGGATTTTAGCCCTTCGGCGGTGGTGGAACAGGAGCTGCCCCTGCGTCTCAGGCCCATTGACAAGCTTGTTTTCCTGCCTGATGTGGATGGGGTGGAGTGCGCACGGATTGACAACTATACTGTAGTCTACGACCTGGGCAGCGAGCAGGTGGGGTTCCTGTGCCTGAAGCTGGATTCGCCCTGTGCCCAGGACATCACCATCGCTTATGGGGAACATATGGAGGACGGGCGGGTGCGGCGGATTATCGGCAGCAGGGACTTCAGCGTCTTCTACAGGGCGAAGGAGGGGCGCAACGTGTACCGCAATCCTTTCCGCAGGCTGGGCTGCCGCTATCTGGAGATCCATTCCGAGCAGCCCGTGACGGTGGAGCAGCTTGGAATCGCGCCTACCATGTATATGCTGGCGGAGAAGGAGCGACCCGGTCTGGATGCGTTCCAGGAGAAGATTTACGATATGTGCGTGGAGACCCTGCACCTGTGCATGCATGAGCATTATGAGGACTGCCCCTGGAGGGAGCAGGCGCTTTATGCCATGGACAGCCGCAACCAGATGCTATGCGGGTATTATGCCTTCGGGGAGTACCGTTTCCCCCGGGCCTCCCTGGAGCTGATGTCCAAAGACACGCGGGAGGACGGCCTGCTGTCGATCTGTTATCCCATTGAGATGGACTTCGTGATTCCGTCTTTTTCCCTGCATTATATCACGGAGTGCAGAGAATATCTGGAGTATAGCGGCGACAGGGAGTTTTTGAGGGAGATTTATCCCAAGCTGGTGTCCGTGGTGGAGGCTTTCACGGGCCGAATGGAATGCTCCTCTTTCATGGAAGAGGAGCTGGTGCCGCCCTTTGCGGGACGGGAGCGGTATTGGAACTTCTATGAATGGCGGGAGGGGCTGGACGGCTACGCCACGGATGACTCCGTGCCGGATGTGCTGCTGAACAGCCTGCTGTCCCTTGCTTTGCAGCATCTTGCGGATATTGGGGAGAAGCTGGGAATGGAAGAGGGGCATAGCACGGAGGAAGAGCACGCCATGGAAGGAGAACGTGCCTCGGAAGGGAAGCGTGCCATGCCGGAGGTGCGCTCGGCGGAAGGGAAGGAGAGCGCTCCGGCGGATTACAGGGCCCGGGCAAAGCGGCTGAACCAGCGCATCTATGAGACGTTCTGGGACGAGGAGGCAAAGATTTGCCATAACCTGGCTACCGGCGGCGGGGCCAGCCAGCTGGGGAATGCCCTGGCCATCCTCTGCGGCGCTGTGGAAGGAGAGGAGGCCCTGGGCCTGTGCGAGCGGCTGCGGACGGACAAGACCCTGACGGAGGTGTCCCTGTCCATGCTCTGCTTTAAGTATGACGCCTGGCTGAAGGTGGACAGAGAGCGGTATGCTCCCGTGATTCTGGAGGATATCCGGCGCATTTATGCCCCCATGGCGGAGTACGGCGGCACCACGGTCTGGGAGACGGAAGCAGGAGCCAGCGACTTCGACAATGCGGGAAGCCTCTGCCATGGCTGGAGCGCCATGCCGGTTTATTACTATCATATATTGCTGGGGCAGGCCGATGGTTCAGGGCAATCCGACAAGGCGACAGAATAAGGATTGCCCTGCAGAAAAGACGGGTCTGCGGCATCGTGGACTTTAGCCCCGCTTATAGTGCGCAATTCCCTATTGAAAAGCTCTGCCCGGATATTTATACTGAAACCGGACAGAGGGTTCACGGAGCGCTTCCCGGATTCCGGCGGGGGCCGCGTCTGTTTTTGAAGAAAGGAAAATGAGCGATGGCAGAGATGGACTACAGGAGGGAAATAAACGAGGCGACATATGCGGGGCAGGAGGCGCTGCGCTGTCTGGAACAGGCCAAGGACTGCCTGAGCAGCGCAGGAAACTGGGGCATCGTGGACATGCTGGGCGGAGGGATGATCACCACCTTCATCAAGCGCTCCAAAATGAAGGACGCGGACGCGCTGGTGCAGCAGGCCCGCGCCGCCCTGAAGCGGTTCCAGAGGGAGCTGATGGATGTGGACAGTATACCGGAGTTCCATATCCAGACAGGGGATTTCCTGACCTTCGCGGATTATTTCTTCGACGGGTTCGTGGCGGATATGCTGGTGCAGTCCAAGATAAACGATGCCAGGCGGCAGGTGGAGGACGCCATAGAGAAGGTGAATTACATCTTAGGGCAGTTGCGGCGGCTGTAGCGGCAAGGCGGTCCGGACGGCAGGAGGAATAAAAAAGGCCCCTCAAAAGCGCTAGCTTTGGGGGCTTTTTGCTTGGAGCAAATGGTCATGGCCTGGGGCTGCCGCGAAAAGCCTTACAGCCGCAGCTCCCCAAAGTCGATCCACAGGTCGTCATAGAGATTGGCCTTTATCTTGTCCCGGAAGGTGTATGAGGTGACTTCAAACTTGGCTTCTTCCAGATGGTACGCATAGATGGTCTTTTTTGAGGGGTCAACAATCCAATATTCCTTCACCCCGGCATCCAGATAGAGTTTCAGCTTGCGCACATAGTCGTGGCTGGCCGTGCTGGGGGATATGATTTCCACGATCCAGTCAGGCGCGCCGGTGCAGCCCTTGTCGGTCAGCTTGCCCGGGTCGCAGATTACGCTTATGTCCGGCTCTACTATCGTGCTGCAGTCGCTTTCGAACAGCTTAACCGCAAACGGGGCCGGATAGACCTCACAGGAACCCTGCTTTGATTGGATATAGTTGTATATTGTGGCATAAAGCCAGCCTAATATCCTCTGGTGGGTTCGGCTCGGAGAAGCCATATAATAGAACTGCCCATCAATCAGCTCTGCCCGGACATCCTCCGGCATGTTATAGTAATCCTCTTCCGTATAAGTCTGTAACTGTGCTAACGCCATGTCTTTCGCTCCTTTCATAGCATTACCGCACGACACGATATGCCTTCCTATCGACATTATAGCATGATATAAAAAAGAAGAAAATAATTATTTCCGATAAACTTTTCTCCAACCTATGCCGAAATAAAAAGCATAAGGACAGGTAGAATGCTATGGACAGCAGACAGAGGTGGAAACACTGGTTTGCTGTCCTTTTTGGTTTCATTGTCTGCACTGCGGCATCCGGAGGACACGGGGAGGGGCCCGCAACGATTCGTGACATTATGGACAGCAGTTTGTTACATTACCCAAAAGTGGCATGGCCATCCTGTCGAAATAAAAGAGGAAGCGCGGCCCGGGGGCCGGAGCAGGAAGCCCGGGACGCGTGAGACATGAGGTGGGGCATGAGGGTCGCGATATGTGATGATGACAAGGAGGGCTGTGCCAGGCTGCGCAGCCTAATCAGGAGGCAGGAGCCGGACTGCGAGGTGGCTTGCTTCGATACGGGGAAGCGTTTTCTGGAGGCCAAGGGGCATTTTGATATATTGCTTCTGGATATCCAGATGGAGGAGATGAGCGGGATAGAGGTGGCCAGGATCCTGCGCATCAACCAGGAGAAGACCATCCTGATATTTGTGACGGCCCTGAAGGAATACGCGGCGGAGGCTTTTGAGGTATCGGCTTTCTCCTATCTGCTCAAGCCCGTGGAGCCGGAGAAGTTCTGCAGGGTGTTCGAGAACGCCTGCCGGGAAGTCCGGAAAATGGAGAGCGCAGGCGGGAACCAGCTTTTCTTCCAGACCAGGGCCAGAAGCTATGTGGTGCAGAAGAAGGAGATTCTGTATGTGGAGAGCCATAAGCGGAAGGTGGAGATTCATACCCTGGGCGAGAACATCACGATCTATGCCACCATGAAGAGCATGGAGGAGCTGCTGGGAGACGGGTTCTTCCGCTGCCACAGGGGCTATCTGGTGAACCTGGCCTATGTGGCGGAATACGGGACAGGGGCTGTGCGGCTGAAGAACGGAGAGAATGTGTACCTGGCCAGGGAGAAATATTCGGAATTCGCCAAAACGTATACGAAATATCTAAAAACCGTATAAAACGCCAGGCCCGCGGCCGGGCATTTGGGAAAGCCTCCTCTCGGATAGGCATCCCCGGTTCGGCGGCCCGGGCTGAAAACGGGATATGCAGGGCAGGCTTCGGTTATAAGCAAATAAGGACTATATATACTGCAGACCGCCAGGATTTACAGTGGCGTCCCCGGGAAAGCGCTTGGCTGGCGGTCTGCAGTCGGGTTGCACTGCAAATTTAACCGGTGTGCAGTATAGATTATAACAGAAATGAGGGATGAAACATGAGAATCAGAACAGGAATCAGAAGGACTACCACGCAGATGCTGAACCACAGCAGGAGGAGGACGAGCATATCGGCATCCAGGCGCAGCTCCCTGCTGAGCGCGGCCCGGAACAATTCAGGGCTCCAGAACAGCAGGCTGGGCATGATGATGAACGCCAACAGCGTCCAGAGCGCAAGGCTGCTTCGGAGCAATTACGAGAAGCTGGAGAAGTCCGCCACCTCCCTGAAGGAGCAGACGAAGCTCCTGGCGGAGAAAGCGGATGTGGGCGGCAAGGACTTGACCGGCACGGCGGCCAATGTGGTGCAGCATTATAACGATACCATGGAGGGGCTTAGGAAATCCTCCGGTATCCTGAATGATTATTATCGCCAGACCATGAAGGAAATCGCCTCCTCCAACAAGGATAAGCTGGAGGAAATCGGCATCACGGTCAGGAAGGACGGCACCCTTTCCCTGAACAAGGATAAGCTGGCGGAGGCGGACGCAGAGAAGGTCAAGGAGGCCCTGGGCGCTTCCGGGGACTTCGCAAAGAGGATGCAGGCCGTGGCTTCCAGGGCAGCCGACAACGCGGCTGTCAGCGCCACAAACGCAGCCAGCCAGTATACCTCCAGCGGGGCTCTGACCAATTCCTATCTGAGCCGCTACAATTTCCGGGGGTAAGCGCGAAGGGCCGCGCCGTTCCTGATGGAACCGAGGACATGACGGGAGCAGGCAGCGGAGCGGAGAGAATGGAGAGACTGCCCGGAAGAAGGGCATGGGACAGGGAGATATGCTATGAGAATTGGAACAGGTTATACAGGGACGGACGCTTTGCTTGCGAAGCGGTCTACAGAAGTGCCGGGGAAGCGTTTCGCGGAGCTTGGGCTTCCCGGCGGAGCATCCGGCAATACCGCGTGGGCCACGGCAGACAGACATCTGCCGGTGCCGGAGGACATGGAAGAGGACGAGGAGGGCGCCAAAGGGCCCCGGTCGGAGGCGGAAAAGATATACCAGGCCGCCGTTGCCGGCAAGCCAAACCCCATAGGGAGCATGCGGGAGTGCTCCAAGGTGCCTTACGGGCATCTGGCCAAGGACGGCGTGATTGAATACAATGGAGTAGTCTTTGTGTGCGACGAAAAGACCAACAGCATCTGCCTGGGGGACATGACGGACGAGAAGAATGTGCTGAACATCCCCCTGTCCGGCGGAGGGCATCTGAAGGTGAACCGGAACAGCATCGGACTCCTCTCCAAGGCGGCCGGCATGTTCTCGCCGGAGGATTTGAATCTGATTATGCGGGCCATCGCCGAGGACACCAAGATTCAGTCCGTGAAGAAGGAAATCGAGGACGAAGAGGCCAGCATAGGGAACCAGTTGCGGGGCGATGGAGACAAATCCGAAGAATCTGCCGGGGAGGACATATAGGGCAAAACAATCAGCTGCTATTTCTGGATTCAGCAATAGTAGCTGATTTCATGAAACTGAGAATACCACTTATTGAGGATTATGTTGCTGTTCGCTTCGATATACCTGATCATGTTGCTCAAAGTCTTTTGGGGGATGCGGGAATTGTTGTGGCACAGCAGCGCTTTTCCGGAGCTTGTGATCCAGATTTTCGTGGCTGTGGCCGTGGCTTTCCCCTCCGCAATGTGCACATGCACCGGTTCCAGGGGATTGCTCTCATTTGACCAGAAGTAAATGATATAGGATCCGATTCTAAAAATTTGAGGCATTGAGAATCCCTCCCTCTTTGGAAAACTCTATCATCAAATGGGCATTGTTGCGCACGAATTCTTTAAAATATTCCATCTCTTCGTCTGAATATCCATTGATATCTTCCCAGGTGTGCTCCGGCAGATAGCATGTGGCATTGTGGAATCCGTCTTTCAAGTCAGGAGTTTCTATATATACTTTCACTCTTCCGTCTGGCAATGTCTCCGAGTGTGTGATCTCTGTATCGTCATTTAAGGTTGCATAGGGATACATCTGTCTCTTATACACATCTCCGAGCCCACGAGACAGATGAGGATCTCGT
>CAMQOJ010000221.1 GCA_947003375.1 uncultured Lachnospiraceae bacterium | reverse complement strand
CAGAAGCATCATCGACGCGGTCTTGCCGCTTCCGTTGGACCCCAGCACCCCCATGAGCTTCATTTGGGGCAGCGTCAGGCTGACATTGTTGACTGCCACATGCTGCGCGTCATAGGCCTTGGTCAGACCCTGGATCTCAATCAGCTCGCTCATCTTCCACCTCTCCTCTCCCCTCCATATCCTGCAGGATTCCTACCGCCTGAATCCGGGTATATCCAAGCCCTTTCATCGCGGAAAAATAGGCTTCTCCATGCCGCTTTGCCAACTGCTGCTTGATGTCCTGTATCAGCCGCTCATCCTCCGTGACTACTCTGCCATTGGTCCCCTGGGTGATGATGAGCCCGCTTTTCTCCAGCTCCGCGAACGCTTTCTGCATAGTGTTCGGGTTCACGGCTGCCACCGCTGCAAGCTCCCTGACGCTGGGGAGCTTCCCTCCCGGATGATAAATGCCGGAAACCACCTGCACCTGCAGACGCTCCACCAGTTGCGCGTAAATAGGTCTGTCATTGTCTAACTCCCAAGCCAAAAGCCCTCCTCCTCTCATCTGCCCTCCGTTCCCTGCAGGCAGATGCCTCGGACACAGGCCTGTCTGCCCATCACCGCAGAGCATAGTTGTATCAATTCGATAATACAATCATATGCCAAACCGGCCCGCCAGTCAATAGATATGCGTAACATTTCAGGCCACGATGCATATATTTAACATAACGAATCATATGCGCCCATGCGCAAGAGGAAGATTATGCCCGACATGATACCCGATGCCAATATAACCGATGCACAGGAGCCGGAAACCACGGAAGCTTCTTATAGCGGCACCATCAAGATCAGCGTGGTCTCCTCCATCGGGATGGTCCCCGTGGAAGGCGCCACCGTCACCATATCCTACACCAGAGAGCCTGACGTGCCCCTAATGACACTGACCACCGACAGTTCCGGGCAGACCCCTGTGGCAGACCTGCCCGCGCCGCCTCTGAACCTGTCCCTGCAGCCGGAGAACGAGATACAGCCCTACTCGGAGTACAACATCACCGTCACCGCTGCGGACTACGAGCCGGTGCTCATATCCGGCTCGGAGATCCTGGCGGGCCAGCTCTCTCTCCAACCCGTGCAGATGAATCCCCTGGCAGCCACGGAAGAGGAAGAAAAGATTGTAGTCATACCGGACCACACCCTGTATGGTGATTTTCCTCCCAAAATACCGGAAGATGAAATCAAGCCTATGGCGGAGACCGGGGAAATCGTCCTGAGCCGCGTGGTGATTCCGGAGTTCGTCATTGTCCATGACGGGGTGCCGGGGGACTCCTCCGCGCCCAATTACTGGGTGCGGTACAAGGATTACATCAAGAATGTGGCTTCCTGCGAGATTTATTCCACATGGCCGGAGAGCGCGATTTACGCGAATATACTGGCTATACAGTCGTTTACGCTGAATAGGGTGTATACGGAGTGGTATCGGAATCAAGGCTACAACTTCACCATTACCTCCTCCACGGCCTACGACCAGAAATGGGTGTACGGCAGGAACATCTTCGAGAATATCGATTACCTGGTAGATTCGGTATTCGCCAACTACCTTTCAAGGCCCGGGGTACGCCAGCCCATCTTCACCGCCTACTGCGACGGGCGCAGGGTCACCTGCAACGGCTTGAGCCAGTGGGGCTCAATGTACCTGGGCGAGGAAGGGTATTCGGCCATTGAAATCATACGGTATTATTATGGAAACGATATGTATATCAATACGGCGCAGATCATCTCCGGGGTGCCCTCCTCCTGGCCCGGGTACGACCTGACCGTGGGCTCCTCCGGCGACAAGGTCAGGCAGCTCCAGACCCAGTTGAACCGTATCGCCAGGAACTACCCTGCCATCCCCACGATTACCGCGGACGGGATTTACGGGCCCGCCACCGCAAATGCGGTGCGGACATTCCAGAGAATCTTTAATCTACCCCAGACCGGAATTACGGATTATCCTACCTGGTATGAAATTTCGGAAATCTATGTGGGGGTGTCACGGATTTCGGAGCCTGGGTGAGCATAAGCGCGTGAAAACTCCCACAGGAATGCAAGATGTCAGAAAGACATGGATTCCTGTGGGAGCCCTCTCTACATCCCTTTTCCCATCTTTCCGCACAGCCCGCGGACATCCTCCAGGATTCCCTCCGGATCCTCTTCCTCCAGCAGCTCCTCCAATACCTCCAGCCAGTCCTGGCAATAATAATGGATGGAATGCTTCCTGTCATATGCCTGGAAGGATTCTATCCCTTCCTCCTCCAGCAATGTCCGGAACCGCTCATACGCAGCGGACAGATAGACCCGCCCCCGGTTATGTACCACGCTTTCCTCTTCCCTCCTCCAGATGGGAATAGCCCGGTGCTTCAGGGCAAGGTACAGCAGTTTGTCTATTTCGATGCTTTCGTGGCTGAAATAATCCTCCAGATAAATCCTGTCCCCTTCGCCGCCTGTCCTCGCCGCCGGATACTCCTTCAGCCACCTGGCCTTTTCCTGGGGAGTCTCAACCAGCTCCAGCGGCGATTTGGGCTTGTTCAGGCAGCACTGCTTATACTTCTTCCCGCTTCCGCAGGGACATGGGTCGTTCCTGCCGATCTTGCGCTTCGGCTCTGTCCTGCCGAATTCCTGATCCAGCTTCCTGAGCGCCCGGGAGAAATTCTTCTCCAACTCCCGGCTGCGCTCTTCCGCTTCCGGGTCGTCGAACATGGCCCAGCCCCGGAGCATCTGGGCCGCCTGGACAGGGGACTTGCAGAATTTTTCCCGGCTGTCCCAGTATGTGAACACATCGTCCACACATTCATCATATCCGCCTATCATGCCCCCTTCTATCCGGTCGTCCTCATAGAGCCTGCGTATCTCCGGGAGCATCTCCACAAAATGGCATCTGCAAATCACATGTGCCAAAGCGGTGTAGACATAGTCCCCACTCTCTTCCCCATACACAATCTGCCGCAGGAAATCCTGCCAGTCCTGCTTCCCGAGCGTCCCGTCCAGATACAGCTGGCCCATGACCCTCAGCAGCCCGGACCTGACGTAATCGCCCACACCGGGGGAGCGGACGGCATCCATGAGGAGCCGGATGTCGCCATTGTACATATTGTACAGGATTGTCGGCAAGCTCTCTGTCATGGCATCCCCCATCAGAAAATCCACCGTATCCTCCGGCAGGCAGGCCAGTTCCATCATCCTGGGGAAGAAATCCCTGTCCTGGAACTGGGCCAGCAGGAACATCGCGTAGAAGTGCAGTTGATAGTCCTCGTCCAGGTCTTCGCCCTCTGCGATGGCCTTCTCAACGGCGCTGCGCAGACTGGGAATCGCTTCTGCTCTGTTGGCACATATAATCTCGAATTCCTCCTGTGGAAACTTTTTGCTGCGCCTGGTAATCGCTTCGATTGCTGTCTGTAGCTTTTCTATTGTGGTCTCCGCCTTTCTTTACGATTCTTTCTGAGCCTGATAAGCCCTGTCACCGTAGTTCCGCATATCCAGCCACATATCCGCAGAATCTGACAGGACTGTAAGAAGTTGACCCATCTCCCCTACGTCAACATTATACCACAGATTATTCGTAAAAGCAAACTGCTTGATTGGCTGGCTCAGCTTATCGAAATATTCCTTTGCTATTTGTGGAGAAATGTCCAGTTTGTTCTGCGGGCGTTCCAGGATTTCTTGCTCTGAAGCACCGTGTTCTAGGCTTGTCTCTATGATTCCCTTTGCTTGACCGTCCTCATAGGCATCTTTTCTAAGCAATCGCTTTACCTTCTCCTCGTCATACTCGAATATGCCCATCTTTGTCACCTCTGCTCTGTTCTGCTGTAAAAATTCCGCCAGAATCCCCTGTCTGATGCATTCGTCTACGGCCTGGTCTACTGCTTCTTTCATAGGCCTGTACTTTGCATATGCCCTGACCAGTAATTTCTCCCACTAATGGTTTGGAGGGATTGGCAAGTATTTTTTGCAGCTCTTAGGGACACTGAAAGGGATGGGTTTTTCAGGCATTGTGTGGACTGAATATTAAAATCCTTTCCTGCGGATGGTTACCGGGCAATAAGTCCCGGCAGTCTATCTCGTCTGCATGCCTCAGCGCATCCTGCGCCATCAGGCATCTTGTATACTCATCTGTAGGATAATAGAAAAACAGCAGAAGCTCACGGGGATTTTCATAATAAGATTCGATGACTCTTGCCAGGACGGCCCGCAGTATCTCTACGGAAAACGGATTGAAGAAATAGCATCTGTCCACCTCTGCCGAGACCGCATACTGCTCCGCGCTTCCCATGATGAAGCTGGTTCGTCTCCCTGAAACCGCTGTCAGCCGGTTCGTGGCCGCGCTGTCATAAATGCGTTCATCGCACTCAATCCCGATAGATCTGCATCCTGTCTGAAAGGACAGATAGAAGCATACACGTCCTTTTCCGGTTCCATAGTCAAGGAGCGTATGCTTCTTCCCTATATAGCCGCTGTTCGCCAGCCTTTCCAGGACAGGGTAGGGCGTCGGCTCGTAGGGGTATCTGTAGCGGTCCGCATGGGAGTCGTCACGCCCTGTGGTTTTTATTTTCAGAAGTTTGTCCCATTGGGAGTCGGCTTGGGTCATGGTTTGGGTATCTCTTTTTCTTCTATTTCTACTATAGAAAGCTTGTATTTAATATGGCGGTTTTCAGACGCAGGAAATTCAAATACCTTTTCGTCGATTTCCAGTGATGTCCAGTCGTCGGTGTAGATTACGCCATCAATCAGTTCTACCCGCAGAAAGCTGGGCAGGTTGTAGATGTCATGGGCTGTGATTTGTCTTTTGGGTTGTTTCATGGGCAGATTGTCCTCCTTTTTAAGGATATTGTAAAGTATATGGGGGTGGAATGCAATACTTCACCTTATACTTTGCAGGTTAAATTTAGAATCTGCTATGCGCCGCTCGTGGCTTAAAATCGCTTGCTTCGGAGGGACAAAGAGACGGTTACCAGCGAAGTTCATCCCCTTGAGGAACGGGCTACTGCCCTATACTTATGCTCTGTTTTTCAGGCCACAATGACTCCTCAGCATTCAGCCCTGAATTACTATGATCCATGGCATCCTTGAGCATTTTAAGAGAAGGCTTGTCATAAGAGGCGATAGGCTTTCACGTGGAGAATTCGACTACTGTTTTTACTGGACTTGGGCAGCGAGCTCCTAATAGTGCGCTGCCCAAATCTATCTCCGAAAGTCTAAGCGATTTGTATCCACATCGATAGCCCTCTTTAAAAAGCCTTTTGAGTTAACAGAATTCTCTTCAGTTCATCGCAGCTATTGGCAACAGCTATGGGGCTGAATACCTCTGCATCTCTTACTGTTTTAAATCCGAAACCGTATGTGACACCAATAAAGCTTATCCCTGCTTCACCGGCTCCGATGCCATCACTTGTGCCATCTCCAATATAGACAGCACTGCTCAAATCAATGCATCCCATGTCCCTGAGGCACATGCCGATTATATCTGCCTTTTTCAATTTCCCCGCATAATCAGAGCCATAGATAAAATCGGTATATTGACCGAACCCCTTTTTCAGAAGAAGTCTTTTTGCATAATCCTCTCTCTTATAGGTAGCAATCCCGATATTTGCCTTTATATCAAGAAGCTCCTGGAAGAGTCTGTATATCCCCTTATAAGGAATAGCCCGAAGCAGAAACTCATCTGTCATATAGATTTTACGGAAAGCATCTGCCATTTCCATGGCTTCTGGCTCAGAAAGTCCATACAATCTCCTGAAAGATGACTGTATCGGAGGGCCAATCAGACTTTCCAGTACAGCCGGCTCAGGTACCTCTCTATTATATTTCTGTATGGTACATACGGCCGCCGAAAGCACCCCATTGCTTGTGTCCAGCAAAGTGCCATCCAAATCAAACAGAATATAGTCAAAACGGTTCATTATAGCTCCCTATCTTCATTATCAGCACATCCTGAGCTCATATAGCGACTCCGTCAGGAAATGGATATCCACCTTCTGCGAAAGCTGCTTCAGGCCTAAAGCCGTTGTCTCATTGGAGGAAAGGTTATATTCATCATTTCCGGCAAATGCATACCTGGCATCATAGTAGTCATTCTCTTTCGCTCTAAACCCATCAAAACCTGCAAGATATACCTCTTTCATCCCAATCCTGATCAGTGCCGCAACGGCCAGCAGGAGCGCATTGTCGCTGTTCACTCTGTTTTGGCTTATCAGGCTAAGGTAGTTAAGAATATATTCTGCCGATCTGTCAAACAGTGTTATGTTTGAGGTCGTGATGAGCTTTGCCGCCGAAGCCCTGTCCGTGATATCCGCAAGCTTGCTATATCTTTTTGCGTTGCTTATAAATATGTAGTCACAGCCATAGCTCACTGGTTCGAAATTTATGGAAATGACCAAAGCATTTCTGCTTTTAATAAATCCCTTAATATCTTTCTCATTATCTCGTATCGTTCTGCCTGGCCCCAGAAGCAGGACGGTTCTTCTGTCCAAAACCTCTGCAAGCCCTTCAACAGCAGCCTGATCGTCAATTGCGTGTGACTGGTATTCCAGATATGCCCCCTCGATATAGCCCTGATCATAATGAAGCTTTTTTCCACCCGGAATTCCCGCCAGGATCTCGTTTACCGACGTGACTGACAATGTCTTCTTGTCTAGCAGGTATTGCACATAATCGGGATGGCAGTTCTGCATCGCAGAGATATAGAAATTATATCTGTATCCCCAATAACGTCTTTGATAGACAGCCATCAAATCCGTATCCAATATCTCCAAGAATTGATCTATATCATATGACTTCCCATATCTTTCGTTCATGTGCATGGCGATAAGTTCGCTCGCCGTATTACCGGCGCTCTTGCCCATTCCATAGACCGTCGAGTCTACGACAACAGCCCTTCCGGTTTCAAATGCAAGAAAAGACATGGAATTGCTGAAAGCCAGCTGAAAATTATTATGCGCATGGTAGCCAATCCTGATTTCCGGACGCAGGTTATTGTCTGTCTCTTATAC
>CAMQOJ010000220.1 GCA_947003375.1 uncultured Lachnospiraceae bacterium | reverse complement strand
CTTCGTCGGCAGCGTCAGATGTGTATAAGAGACAGCTGTAACCAGTGGAATTTATAATTCATATTCCCATATCTCCAGCGGCAAGAGAATCAATACAGCCGCGGACGATGCGGCGGGGCTTGCGATTGGTAAGAAGATGCAAGCCCAGGAGACCGGGCTGAATGTAGGCGCGCAGAACGCGAAGGAGGGCATGGGTGCCCTGAACGTGGCTGATGGCGCTTTGGACGGCGTGATGGACTATCTGCAGAGGATTCGGGATTTGGCTCTGCGCTCCATGAACGGCCTTGCTTCCGCTTCGGACAAGAAGTATTATCAGGATGAAATCAACCAGCTGAAAGAGGGCATCCAGTCCATGTCCAAGACCACTTCGCTGAATGAGCAGAAGCTCTTGGACGGCAGCATGGCCGACATGCACATCGCTACCAATCCCGATGGAAGCGGCATGCGCATCGGTATGGCCAACTCCACGCTGGAGGCGCTGGGCATTGCTGATTTCGATGTGACGAAGAAGTTCAGTCTGGACGACATCGACGATGCCATCAGCAAGGTGGCCAGCCAGAGGAGCGGCCTGGGCGCTTCCACCAACCGTCTGGAGTATGCCTATAATTACAATACAGGCGCAAGCCTGGAGCAGCTCAGCTCCAGGAGCCGTATCGAGGATCTGGATATGCCCAAGGCGATTTCCGAGAAGAAGAAAGAGGACCTGCTCAGCGAGTACAGGAACCTGATGCTGAAGAAGCAGATGAATCAGGATTCCATGGTGCTGAAGCTGTTCCAGTAGAGGGCATGCTCCGGCAATATTTCCATACCATATAATCATGTATGAAACGGTTGAATAGCATAGCCGGGATAGCGTTTCCCCACGCATATCCCGGCTGTCTGCGTCTTACGGTTAGCCTGCCTCATAACAGACCGGCCTTTCCTATTGCGCTATCTCCAGAAGGCGGATACAATAATGTCACAGGGAGGTTTCTATATGAAAAAAGCGTTCACAAATCTGGTTCTCCTGGACGGCAGCGAGAACATGATTCCCCGGCGCGGCCATGCCATCCTGATTGAGGGCGAAACGATAACGGCAGTCCTGCCAGAGAAGGAATGCCGCCTGGAGGGCTGCGAGGTCATTGACCTGAATGGTCAATATCTGATGCCCGGGCTGATCAATCTGCATGTCCATATCCCGGCGGGCGGTAAGCCCACAGGAAAACCCATGGATGCGCGAAGAAGCGTGAAGCTGGCCACCTCCAATGCCCTGACCCGCAAGTACATAGAATACATGTACAAGTCCTACTGCCGCACGGAGCTTTACAGCGGCGTCACCACCTTCCGCTCCGTAGGGGGCATAGAGAACTATGACACCTGGATCCGCGACCTGATCCTCTCCGGCAAGGCCACCGGCCCCCGCATCCTGGCGGCCAACATGGCCATATCCGTGCCCGGCGGCCACATGGCGGGTTCTCTGGCCTATGAGGCCACCACGCCGCGGGAGGCCGCGGAATATGTCCGCAAGATTGCCGAGGACAAGCCAAATCTGATAAAGCTCATGATTACCGGCGGCGTGCTGGATGCCACGGTAAAGGGGGAGCCGGGTGTCCTGAAGATGGAACCCGACATGGTAAGGAGCGCCTGCGATGAGGCCCACAGGCTGGGCTTCCATGTAGCCGCCCATGTGGAAAGCCCTCAGGGAATGCAGGTTGCGCTGGAAAATGGCGTGGATACCGTCGAGCACGGCGCAAAGCCCACTGCGGAAATCTTACGCCTGTTCCGGGAGCAGGGCGCCGTCCATGTGGCCACCCTCTCCCCGGCGCTGCCCTATGCCCTTTTCGACCCGGCAATCAGCCATGTGACGGAAATGGAGCGCTATAACGGTGAAATCGTCTTCCACGGCATCATAGAATGCGCGAAGCAGTGCCTGGCAAACGACATCCCTGTGGGACTGGGCACGGATACCGGATGCCCCTATGTGACCCATTACGACATGTGGCGGGAGCTCCAGTATTTCCATAAGTGCTGCGGGGTGTCCAATGCCTTCGCCCTGCATACGGCCACGAAGCGCAATGCCGAGATTGCCGGAATCGGGGACATTACAGGGAGCATTGAGGCTGGCAAGTGCGCAGACTTCATCGTGTGCGCCAAAAATCCGCTGGACGACCTGACTGCCTTGAGGTACCTCAGCATGGTGGTGGCCAGAGGGAATGTCATACGTGACCCCAAGGTCAAGAAAATGCCCCAGGTGGAAGCCGAACTGGATAAGTTCATCTAAAGTCCGCCGCAGTTTCCCTTATTTCCCAATCAGCTCCAGCGGCCTTACGCCCTTCGGCTCCATGCTGCCGTACTCATCCGTCAGCCGACCCCACAGCCAGGTCTCATGCTCCTTTCCCTGGGGCAGGATTTTATCCCATGTGTCGATGACCGGCTCTTCGTTTTGCAGGCAGCGGCCGCTGTAGAGGTTCCCGTCCCTGTCGTAGACCGCCAGCAGCACGTTCAGGCTGTCCCAGTCCTCAAAGGCGGCCAGAACCAGCCTTTCCCCGTCAAACAGGCATGCCCTCTCTATGGGGAACATGTGGTTGCACACCCAGCCTCCACCGCCCGTGCCCACGTATTCTTCCTCCGGCTGCTCCGGGAACTGTCCGCTGCACCATAGCCCATATTCCCCGTCCTCCTCCGTCATAAAGGAGAATCCGTTGTCGCTCCAGGTCATCAGCAGTCCGCCTTCCTCCCGGGACATGGCGCAGAATGTGGTGGGCGCAAGCTCCAGCGCCACGTCCGTATCTGCCAGATAAATGCCTTCCTCCTCCCCATCCTCTGTCCGGCAAAGCCTCCCCTGGCCCAGAGCCACCTGCTGGGTCAGAGCAGGCTTCCCCTGATCCAGGCTGTAGACCAAGAGTTCGTAGTCATTCCTTCCCCTCGCAGCCATGTACAGGCATCCTCTCTCCTCGTCCAGCAGCATCTCCGCGGGAGCCGTATCCTCCGGCAGGTCGCAGACCTTTTTCATCTGTCCCAGGTCCACACAGATGCCATATTTCTCCTCTTCAAAAGGAAGATAGAAAATCCCCGCGTTCTCTCCCCTGTCCACCCGGGCTCCCGTCTCCGCGTCCGCGCAGCTGAAGGCATAATATGCCCCCGCCTTTCCAAAGGCTGATGCGTCCGCGATCATGATGTCGCCGGGCCGTCCTACCTTCTGCCCGGAAAGGGAGGTCACCGCCCCGGCGCCTCTCTTTTCCAGCTGCAGCTCCAGACAGTCCTGGGCCGTACCTATATGGAACAGCTCTGTGAGAAAGACCGTCTCGTCCCCATAATCGCCCTGATACGTCACTGAGGTTCCCGATATCTCAAAAAAGACGGGATAATATTCGTAATACTCTCCAATTCTCACCGTTTCCGCGTACTTCCCTGCGGCTCCCGCCCGCCCTGCTACCGCCTGGACGGCCTCCGGATAGGGCAGGCAGGGCATGCTCTCCAGACTGATTCCTTTGTATTGGTCCCCCTCACCGGTTCCGAATTCAGTGCCGTACACAAAGTCCATCCTGGCAGCCCTTCTGGCCTCCCGCTCCCATTCCACTCTCTTCGAAGAAAAGGTAAGGTCGCTCCGGGCCTCCCCACTGTCTCCGACAGTATATTCCGTATTCCACAGCAGACGCCCGTTCCAGTGGGATGCCACCTGCACCGTGATGCCCGATGCCGCCTCCAGGTCGCCGGAAAGCGTCTCTTCCCAGATGGCCACATCCTCCCTCTCCCCATCCACCCGCATCCACCCAAGGGGAATGGCCACCAGCGCCAATCCCATACATAAAAGCGAGACAAATAAGCTCCTCCTCATACTTATACCCCCGTCAGATTCTCCAGCGCCCTGTTCACCCTGTCGGCCCGGTATCCATAGGCCTCCTTGACATATTCCATCAGCGTCCGCCCCTGCTCCTCCAGCTCCAGGGTGGACACGTCCCCCGCTATCCTGCCTTCTTTCAGCAGCACCGCCCGTCCGATGAACCGCTCTACCTCCTCAATCAGGTGGGTGGAGAGGAACACGGTCTCCTCCGGCTCCAGGATGCCCAGCAGCACCTTGTAGAAATCCTCCCGATTGAAAACATCGTTCCCGGCAAAGGGCTCGTCCATCAGGATGTACTCCGCCCCCTGGCACAGGGCCATGATGACCTCGAACTGGTTCTTCTGCCCTGTGGAGTAGCTCTTCAGCGCCTTGCGCCTGGGCAGCTCGAAGAATTCCATCAAAGTCCGAAACCGCTCCCGGCGGAAGGTGCCGAACTGCATCTGGTAGAATTCCGCGTGGGAGTCCGGCGTCAGGTTGGGGAAGAAGGAGTGCTCACAGGTGGCAAAGGACAGCCGTTGGATATTGCTTTTGTCTATGGGC
The DNA here is from genome assembly GCA_947003375.1 of uncultured Lachnospiraceae bacterium. Lineage (GTDB taxonomy): Bacteria > Bacillota > Clostridia > Lachnospirales > Lachnospiraceae > Acetatifactor. The sequence goes on along the minus strand of CAMQOJ010000220.1, from coordinate 2,674 downwards.
CTTCCGTCTAAGAGGATTTCCCCCTTGCAGGGCAGGAAGCCCAGGATGCACTTCAAAAGCGTGGTCTTCCCCGCGCCGTTCTCCCCAAACAGGCCTACGATCTCCCCCGGCCCGATTGCCAGGCTCACATCAAACATAACCTGCCTGGCTCCCATCCTATCAAAATATGTCTTGTTCAGCCCTCTGATTTCCAGCATGCTTCTCCCTCTCTGTCTCATAATCCTGCAATTGCCCTGGCAGCCTGCCGCCTCCTGTCACCAAAAAGCAGGGCCGCACTCCCCGGGCATCACCAGCAGATAGCTTCCATAATAAATCAATCCAAGCATCATCTGTGCCAATATGCCCACGGCCGTGCCCAACAGCGGTACCCGGATGCAGCTTCCCACCAGGACGTCTCTGCGGGGCAGGCGGCGCATGAGATAGATGCTTTTCGTGTCCCGATGGTAGTAGGCATAGTGGAGCGCAGCCATAATGGCCAGGAACAGGAAGTAGGGCACGAAAAGCCCACCGTACTGCCCTGCCAGCTCCAGGAAGGTCCTTGCCTGTGCGTCCGGCCTCAGCACCCTGCCGTGAACCCTGTCCACATAGTATAGCCACGCCACAGCCTGCCGCAGCTTTACGAAATACTGCAGGCTGAGCACCATAGACAGGGCCAGCAGGACTGCCGCCGTGTTCCTCTCCCAAGTGAATTCATATCCCGGCGGGAAGCACTGGTCAAGCTCTGTCCACAGCCTGTGGACTCGCTTCCAAAGTTTCTTCCAAAGCTTCAAAGCCCCCGTCTCCTCCTTCCATCCCCTTGTTCCATCTCCTACTGCTCAGGACTTGTTCTGTACCACCTGTAGGCATCTCCCAACGATTCCCTTGCCTGCGGACCCCCGGACATCCTGCAGGACTCACGGCTCATACATGCCCTCCGCTGCCTCCATCGCTCCCCCCGGCCTTACATGACCAGTACAGATCCAGCAGATCCGCTGCCATCACTACCACATATACAAGGCAGCACACCATATCCTGCCAGGCCAGCCCCACAGGCGCCGCGAACCAGGCTGCTGCCATCACGAACACCGACACCTGGGTGACGCGGTACCGCTTTCCGATGCCCCCTGCCTCATCCATGCTCATGGCCAGAAGCATCAGGCCATTGCGCGCCCACTTTCCCACATCCGCCATAGGCAGCAGGCCGTGCAGGAATTCGTTCCGGTAAAAGGCCAGGAACAGCATCTGCGGCCCCTGCGGCATTCCCGGCATCCGGCGGTAGATTACGGCAAAGCACAGCACCAGCCCCACCTGCACGGCAAACAGCGTCAGCAGGCACAATGCGTCATAGGCTGTCCGTATGACAAAAACCTGCGCCTGTGTGGACTTGAGCCGCATCACGGTATTACGCCCCTCATTATCCAGAATCCTATTCATCCGAATCAACAGGAAAAATGCCGCTCCCAGCGCTGCCAGAAACACAAAGTGAATCCGGCTCTCCTCTATCTTCAGCTCGAAAGGTGCCCCCGGGCCGCTCTGCAGCGCACGGCCGAACAGCGCCGTCTCCGCCACGGCCATGAGCAGCGCCACCGCCAGCACCTTATAAAAGCTGCTCTTTGCAAGCAGCGCCCAGAGGGACAATGCGCCGGATGAGCCTCTCCTATGCCTGCTATTTTTTTCTGCCATCATCCTACCTCCCTCTCTCCGCCTCGGACCTTTCCGGCCCCTGGCCGTCTGCCTCCCCTGCCTTCCAGAATTCCTCCGCCAGGGCACAGGCCTCCTCCCTGGAGACCCCCATCCGCTTCATGGCCTTCACCCAGGCGCAGGTTTCGCTCCTGAGCTGCTCCCTGCGGATCCGTTCTATGGTGCCCGCGTCCACGCATGTATAGCTCTTTGCGCCGGAGCGGGACTGGATGATGCCCTCTTCCTCCAGCATATGGTAGGCCTTCTGAATCGTATTGGGGTTCACGCCCAGCAGGGTGGACAGCGCCCGCCTGGAGGGCACCTCCTCCCTGTCGCCGATGACCCCCGCGGCAATCCCCTGCCTGATGTAGCGCATGATCTGCAGATAGACCGGGCCGCTGTCCTCTAAGACGAATCTTTCGAATGATATCATTTTCCACGCTCCAAACCGTATCAGTCACGTAATACAGTTTCTGTAACCGTATTATATAGCTAATACGGTCTGTTGTCAAGCGTTTCTCTGGACAGACCAGTATCTATTGCACTAAAAAAGGCGCAAAATCCTGAAGCATCTTGATGCTCCATAAAGACTTTACGCCCTGTTTCGTGGCTGCTATTCAGTTGTATGGCTGGTCATCCCTCGATTTTGTCTATTGCTGTCAGGTTAACCCCTAGGCTGGTTAAAGTTACCTTTAATTCAATGTACCTGTCATACATCGATTCATAAGTTTCTGGCGCTATTTCCTTGATGGCAAGCATCCAGTTTTGTAGCCTGGAAAATTCACTGACATAATCCTTGATAATATCCGCGCCACTCGGCATATAATCACCCACTTTCCAAAGCGCTTCCCATGTGTATCCAGCAATTCCATTATAACAGTCCTTCGGCAAGGTGTAAAGCTTTTATTCCAGGTCAAACTTATAGAACTTATAGCGGGAAATATTGCATTTCCCGCTATTATCCTGAGTTTGACACCTGAAACAGCAAAAAAGTCCCAGAGGCCTTGAATTTACT
>CAMQOJ010000219.1 GCA_947003375.1 uncultured Lachnospiraceae bacterium | reverse complement strand
GTTACAATTCACGGCCTAGCCGATAAAGAAAACCCCGCAGTTATTGATAGCGGGGTTTTTGCATGGTTAATAGAGGTGCCTGTATATTTTTAACATCACACCTCCAGACCGGCATTAAATCTCTCTTTGACCGATTCGTATATATTTTTACCTGCAGCTTTGATGGACTGGATGATACTCAAGCCGTCGCAGAACCAGTCTACTCCATTCTGGCTGCGAAAGCACATCACCTGGGCCGCTTTCCGTTTGAATTTTCTTGCACATCTTTCTGCCAGGTTGTTATCCGGTTCCACCCTTGGATCATGTAAAAAGAGTGTGTACCTCTCTTTTTCTTCTGCCATCCGTTTGTATAGGTTATACCCGTCTTTGAAATATTCGCCGGGTGGCTCATATTCATATTCCGTTTTTGCAGTCGTTATGATCTCGTCATACCTCTGATCTAATTCGGCGACTTTTTCCAAATCTTCCTCCCCTCCATTATGTACATCATTCCAATATATGACCGCATCTTTGATCCATTCTTTCATCATGGCATTCCATGTGAGGTTTTTTTCGTTTTCTATGCTGCTAATGAGATATCTTTTTATGTGCGCCATGCATTCCTGGTTTTTCGAACCATGCTTTATCAAAGCCGCTTCATGGTCGCTGATCAGGATGCCGTCATAAAATTCCAGGGGAGAGCCTTCCACGCCTTCCTCTCCTTTTTTAGGACGCCCCTGATACAATACCGTATCGCCCGCGGCACAGATCATGACAGCAGTCTGGCTTCCATTCATTCTGCCAAATGTAAAATCTGCATGCATAACAGGAGCGGAAAAGAGCTTTAAGAAAACCTCATCCCGTTCCTCTTTTGTCTTTTCCGAAAATTGTCTGGAAAGACTGCAGATAAGGCCGGTGGACAGATCCAGCCCCCCGCCGGTGACCTCCTTTATAAAACTCTGCGTTTTTCCGATTCCAACGTAACATTCATTATTCAGCAGGTATGCAAATGCTTTTACCGTTCCGTCATAGGCCACTTCATCTTTTAGGCCCTCCGGAAAAGCAGCATGCACCCTCTGGCCCGTTGTCTGGTTCCTAAATTCCGGTGTCTGGTACTCGATTACTTCTACATTCACATGCAGTTTTATCAACTGCTTGCGGATGATTCTGCCGGTTTCTTTGAAGTTTGGGTCGTCTGTATATATAGGCGGTGCCGGAATGGCTACCACCTCTGTTGGCTCCATCTGTTTACGCTCATGATGGATATGCCCTTTCTGCCCGCCTGGTTTTTTCCCGCTTTTTTCCCTTCCGTTTGGAATGGTTTTATGGTTTGGGCTCTGTGAGGATGATTTGGAAGAGTTCGTATGGTCCTTATTGATACGTGCCGTTAATGCGGCTATTTTCTGTTCCGCGTCATAGAGGGCTGCTTTCAGCTCATATAATTCGCGGTTTTTATTCCGCAGCTCATCGCGCAGTCTGTCCATAGCGGCATCCCTCTGGCGTTCCACTTCGAGGACGCGCTGCCCAAGACGCGCGATCTCTTTGCGCAGGGCAAATTTTCCCGCATTCGCTTCCCGATAAACATCATCAAATATCCCGGACCATATTTTCCGGACATCAACCGTCTCCGCATGGGCCTTTCTAAGCTCTTCTTCCAGCCTGCGGATCTTAGCATTCTGCTCACGAAAAACGGCTTTGGACTGTTCCTGCATCCGCACATACTTCTCGCCGGATTCAAAAGCTTTCACTTTGTCTTCCGCTGCTTTGAGCCTTATTCTTAATATACCTGTATCAAATGATGGGCCAATAGACATGGCAGCCTCCCGGTCAATAGCCTTTTAGTTCTTTGATCTGTTTCTTTAATGATTCGATAAGTGTTTCCTGGGCTTCATACTTTTTCAGAAGCTTTCCATACATTTTTTTATAATCGGCACTGTCCATGGCCACTGTTCTGCATTTCCTGTTCCGTCCGTCTGTCGGGACGATCTCCCCGGTTTCCGGATCGACTCTTCCAATAAGCTTTCTCTTTGCCCTGGTCATCTTTTTCTCAGGATCCCAGTAAGAATGAGATTCGTATGCATAAGTGATACCAGAACGCTTGTCGTATTGTTTGATAATTGCCATGATAATCCTCCCTTGAATGTGGTTATGTGTATATTGTATCACATAACCACATAAAACACAATACTAAAATGCCAAAAAGTATTGAAATTTCAACACTTTTTGGCATTTCTACCTCTTGATTTATATGGTTATGAAAATTCAAAAAACTTAAGAAATCCTAATCGGCTAGGCCGTGAATTGTAACGTATGCTTATCTCATAAAGCATATATTTCTTGAATCCATTGGTGCAAATCTGACATCTTAAGCCTTTTTCAGAAACTCTATGCTTTTGATACCATTCACACAACAAAGGACGGGAGTTTCTGGCGCAGGCCGCGGCTCCTGTCCGGAATAGGAGCCCATATGAAGAGATTGGAAGACATGAACCTGGTGGACGATTTCCTGGCTTACAGCCTGACCGTCCACAAGACCTACGGCACGGAGGCGGCGCGCTATATACTGGAGTGCATCCTACAGCGCAGAATCCGCCACCTCACGGTAGTGCCCCAGAAGTCCTGGTACGGGGAGACAGCGGGGAGGCACGGCGTGCGGCTGGACATCTATCTGGACGAGGAGGACGGGGAGATTTTCGATGTGGAGCCCGACAATGGCAGCAGTTCGAAGGAGGTGGCCGCCCTGCCCCGCCGGGTGCGGTTCTACCATTCGAAAATCGACGCGGGGAACTTCGCCGCAGGGGACGACTACAGCGCGCTGCGCAATGTGGTGGTCATATTCATCACCACCTATGACCCCTTTGGGCTTGGGCGGATGGTGTACACCATCGGGAACCGCTGCCTGGAGGTGCCGGAGCTTCCCTATGAGGATGGCGCAAGGACAGTGTTCCTCTACACGAAAGGGACGGAGGGCGACCCGCCGGAGGAGGTGCGGCAGTTGGCGCGGTACATGGAGCATTCCACCGCAGAGAACGCCAGGTCTTCCGGGCTGGCCAGGCTGCATCAGATGGTGACGGAAGTAAAATCAGACAGGGAAGTGGGGCTGGCGTATATGAAGAGTTATGAAATCGAGCGGAGACTTAAGACCGAGGCCAAGGCTGAAAGCATGGCAAGCAGTCTCTTGATGCTGCTGCAGGACACCCGAGAGGTTTCCGATGAGGAGCGGGACCGCATCCTGGCTGAGACTGATCTTAACGTGCTGGACAAGTGGTATCAGGAGGCCCTTGCCCAGCACAGGCTGCGCTTTACGAAAAGCATCGCGGAGAGCAAGGCGGACAGCGTCCTGATACTGCTGGAGGATTTAGGCCCCGTGCCGGAGGAAGCAAAGCAGCGCATCCTGGCCGAGACAGATCTGGCAGTCCTGGACGGGTGGCTGCGGCTGGCCGGACGGGCAGAGAGCCTGGAGCAGTTCCTGGAACATTCAACACAGAATAGAAAGTAGGATATGGCTGAGGCCTTTCTTTATCCGTCGGCATTCGCTGGCGATACCTGACATGAGAACCCTTCATTTGAAAGATGTGGGGTTTCATGTGCCCCCAACCACCGCTACAGCACCCCCAGCCAGTCCAGAGCATTCCAGATGCCGTCCTCCATCACGTCCGTGGTCACATAATCCGCCAGGTCCCTGATGCCCTGCGTGGCATTGCCCATGGCGATGGCAGTCCCGGCGCGCTGCAGCATCTCCAGGTCATTGCTGCTGTCGCCCACGGCCACCGTGTCCGCCATGGGAATCCCCAGGGCCTCCGCCAGCTCCTCCATGGCAAGGCCTTTGGAGCAGCCCGCGGGTATCACCTCCCAGAAGCCCCGGTCCCTGTCGATAAAGTCCAGCTCCTCCGCGAACTCCTGCCGGAAGCGCTCCAGCCTGGAATCCTCGTCCACATACATAAATAGCTTGTCGAAGCGGCCGCAGGCCTCTTCCCATGCCCCGTACTTTCTGCGATACCGCACTCCCATATGATGGCGGAAGACATCTGTTCGGATTTCCGATAAGTTCTTACTGTAATTTTCTTCACTCCCCTCCAGAAGGGCATCGATGCCGCAGCGATCCAGCGCCTCCATAATCCAGCGGCCCTGCTCCATGGAAAATGTCCTGTGCCAGAGGACTTCCCCCCGATACCGGGCCATACTGCCGCATCCCAGCAGATACCCGTCAAAATCCGCCTGTCCCGGAAGCCAGTCTGCCACCAGCCTCCATGTCCTGCCCGTATTGACCATGCAGATGTGGCCGTTGTCCCTTGCTTTTCCTATGGCTTCCTTCGTGCTCTGTGCCAGAACCTGTCCCTTATCGCCGATCAGCGTCCCATCCACATCGAAAAATATCAGCTTCATCCTCCGCTGCCTCCCTGTACTTTTAGGCTATATAAACGGCATTTATACTGCACACCGGTTAAATTTGCAGTACAACCCGACTGCAGACCGCCAGCTAAGCACTTTCCCGGAGACACCACTGTAAATCTGGCGGTCTGCAGTATAATTCTTGCCAGCCGCATAGCACAGCAAGTCATGCCGTTTATCCGGTTTTTGAGCAAGATTTTATTGCCGCATATATATTATAACGGATTCGGGAGGACCTGTCCACTGCTTCGCCGCGGATGCCGGATATCGGGGCTGCACCCCCAGCGGGCCTAATCCAGGCGATAGGGAGGGCAGGGCTTTTTCCCGCCAAGGTCCAGGAGCCATGTCAGCAGCAGGAGCGCCCCCACAGTGGCTCCATACACGAAAACTGCCATCCCCTCCAGGACGAACAGGGCAATGATGGGCACTGCCGCCGATACCAGCCCTATGACCACCATCACGAAGGCGGAAGCCCCCTGCTTCACCACCTTGACCTCGCTGTCCCAGTCGAAGACGGGGAATTTCTCGTTCACCGCTATCCCCGCCCTGGCGCCGAAGAGGATATAGGCCGCGGGCACCGCCAGCAGGCACACCGCCTCTGCCAGGCCCGGGCGCAGCGCCACGATCAGCGCCGCCTCAGACACCAGATAAAAGGGCAGGGCTACAATTAACTGCAGGTTCACCTTGCTCCAAATCAGCTCCCGCCTGCTCACCGGCAGGGTCTGGGTCATCCACCAGCTCTTCCCCTCCATGGACAGGGAGCAGGCGGTCAGAGGCATAATCACGGGCATGGCCCCCAGCAGCACAGGCAGCGTCCTGTCCACCGCCCCGGGCAGGCCCAGCAGCTGGTCCACAGCCTCCCTCCCCGCCAGGGCCACGCCCACGGCCAGCAGCACCATCATCAGCTCTCCTGTCAGCGTGTTCACCACATAGACGCTGGAGGCAAAATAGCGCCTCCACTCCCGCTCCACCAGGCTCCGCATGACGGATTTGGCCTGCAGCCGCTCCATCTGATAATTCCCCCGGGCCTCCCTGGCGCTGAGCATCTGGCATACGCGGCCGTAAAAGCGCCCCAGGATTTCCAGGAAAATCAGGAAGCACCCCAGGGACACCCCCAGGAACAGGAGCAGCCCTGCCGCTTTCCCGGACACCATGGCCTCGGAGATCCAGATAGCCGGGGGATAGAGCCTGCCGATCTGACGCTCCATTTGCAGCGCCATCTCCTCCATCATGGCCCCGAGCTGGCTTTCGTCCAGCCTGCCCAGGCTCATGCTCCCCACCAGAACGACGCACATGAAAATCATGGTCAGCAGGATGGAGGCCAGGTTCCCCCGCTTCCATCTGCCCGCGATGCCCGCAATCAGGGCCCCCACCACGGAAGCCGCCGTCAGGGGCAGCAGGGGCAGGAAGAGGATGACGAAGAATCCGTAGAGATAAAAAGTAAGACCCGGTCTCTCCGCCACACCGTACACCGCCATTCCCGGCAGCATCACCACAAGCCCCAGCATCATGTCCGTCAGGTACATGGACAGGAACCGGCTGACGATGATGCTCTTCGCCTCCACCGGCAGAGCCACCTGTTTTTCATAGGACCTCTGGTCAAAGAGCATAGGACCGGCCTTGGTCATGGTGAAAAAGAACGTCACCAGCGATACCAGCATGCCCAGAACAGCAGGGACGAAATACCCCATGCCTATGGATGTGAGCCCGTAGCTGGTCAGTCCCACATAGCCCGCCAGCATCAGAATCAGGAGCACCCAGAGCGCCCCCATGAGGCAGAAGCGGAGCTTCTTCTTTCCGTCTCTGGTATGGCGGAATTCGTTGAAGCCGAACATTCCGTACAGGGAAAGCTTTGTCAGTAGCCTAATCTGCCTTGTCATGATGGGTCACCTCCATAAATACGTCTTCCAGGGATTTGTCTCTGGTGAGCTCCTTTGTGTCGCCCTCCACGATCAGCTTTCCGCCGGAGATCACCGCGATGCGGTTGCAGAGTTTCTCCGCCACCTCCAGCACATGGGTGGAGAAGAAGATGGCGCTGCCCTTTTCGCAGAAGGCATGCATCTTGCGCTTCAGCAGCAGGGAGGCCTCCGGATCCAGCCCCACGAAGGGCTCATCCAGCACCAGGAGCTTTGGCTCGTGGATCAGCGCCCCCGTAAGGGCCAGCTTCTGCCGCATGCCGTGGGAATAGGTGGACACCAGGTCTCCCAGTACGGAATAGATGCCGAAGTCCTCCGCCTCCCTGCGGATGCGCTCCTCCCGCTCCTTACCGGGCACCTGGTAGATGTCCGCCAGGAAGTTCAGGTACTGGATGCCCGTCAGGTACTCGTAGATGTCCGGGTTGTCGGGGATGTAGGCCATGGCTTTCTTACAGGCCAGGGACTGGGTGCGCACGTCCTTGCCGTCCACACGGATCTCCCCCTTGTCGAAGTCATGGATGCCCACCACGGCCTTGATGGTAGTGGTCTTCCCGGCACCGTTGTGGCCGATGAAGCCGTAGATGTCCCCGGCCCGCACCGTCAGGGACAGATTGTCCACTGCGGTCTTGCCGCCTTTGTAGGTTTTTGTCAGGTTCTTGATTTCAAGCATTGTCCGTTTCCTCCTGTCACTCCCGCTCCTCTGTTGTCCACGGCAGTATTCCTGCCATGTCTTCCGGCCTTCATATGTTTTTTGTTTCTGATTGATATCACTATAAT
>CAMQOJ010000218.1 GCA_947003375.1 uncultured Lachnospiraceae bacterium | reverse complement strand
ATCCCCTCCGCCCCCAGCAGCCGCAGATAGGTGGCCGTCAGGGTCATCACGACGCACATGCCGCCGGTGCCGTCCCCCAGGCTGTGGTGGGCCTCCAGGGCAATCCTGTTGCGGAAATAATAGACTCTGACCAGGTACCGGTTATTGGCCTTGAAATGCATGGGCTGACAGGGGTTGCGCACGTCCCTCTGCACAAAGGGGCCCGGGCGGTCATTGGGCTCCAGGTAGCGCCAGAACAGCCCCTTCCGGATGGCCGCCTTATAGGTAGGGAACCTGGGAAGCGTCATGTCCAGCGCCTGTTGCAGCACATCCGGCTGTATCTCATCCTTCAACAGGACGGACAGCCTGTACACGGAGGAGAAGTCCCTCCTCTGCAGCGTAGGGTATACGATGGCCGACAGGTCCAGCTGATACCAGTCCCTGCGGTGCGCGAGCTTCATCCTATCTTTGCCGACAGTATGTTCTTTTTCTGTTTTCACCATTCTTCAAGCCCCTTTCAGGGGAAACGAAAAGGGCGCAAAGCATTCGATACCACACTTCACACCCGCTCCCATAAAACCTATATAGACTTTGAAAGGTACTTGACATCTATCAAGTACCTTTCATTCTCGTGCAGGAAAAGAGACTTGAACTCTCATGGTATTGCTACCACACGGACCTGAACCGTGCGCGTCTGCCAATTCCGCCATTCCTGCGAACAAAACATATGATACACTATCCTCTTCAAAAAGTCAATAGGATTTTTAAAATTATTTTTATTTTTTTCAATTCTGTCTTTTGGACTGACGTATGGCGCATCCATCGCCTGAATCTGCGCAGCTTACAGGGACGTGGCTCCTTTTATTCTCCGGGGCTGGGAGATTGCAATCATAATAAAAATCCGGGGCTTCCGCAGGAAATTAAAGGTGAAAATATATCGCTCGCCTCACCGGCCTCGTAAAGCCCCGCTCTTATCGTGACAGTAGAAATGGATATAGCCATGGCAATCGGTCAGAGCAGCGCATTCCATGTTTCAATGCCTGCCACTCCGTCTACTGTAAGCCCATGCGTACGCTGGAACTGCCTTACTGCCGCTTCCGTTTCTACCCCAAAGATGCCATCTGTCTCCACGCCAAGTTCCCCCTGTAGCAGCCTGACAGATTCATTCCGGTCATTATAGCGCACTGTTGTGACTGTCCTCCCTTTGACCGGATATCCTTCCTCTTCCGGTTTTTCGGTGCTTATGCCGTTCCAATCAAATGCCCTGTAGCAGTATGACCTGTCAAACTTTGTGTTAAGGTTCGGTATACTGTACTCGCTGGTATACTGCCACATATCATAATCTGTCTCACGATAACCCAAAGTGGCACTGTAGCATGCGACCCAGATGCTGTATTCTGCCAGTTCCTCTGCATACAGTTTTGTCTCAAGCCAGCTCTTTGATGCGTAAACTCCCGCCCGCATCCCAAGCTGTAATATCCTTTTGCAGAATGCCTTCGTGATGTCCGTCCGCATGCGGCGAGACAGATGATCCGCCCTGCCGTCCCCCTTGGGATTGGACAGCTCACTGTCATAATAGACAGGCAGTACCGGGCTGTAACTTTTCGTCATTTCATGACAATACTCAGCTTCTGAAATCGCTTCCTGCTCCGTGACTGCCTGCCCCATAAAATAAAACCCATAGGGTATGCCATTCTCTGTAAGCCCTTGCATATGTTTGGCAAACAGCGCATCTTCCTTAATCGTACCGGCGCTGTAGCCGCGGTATCCAATTCTTACGACTATTCCATCAAAATGTTCTTTCAAAAGCGTATATTTCTGAATCGTGTTATATTCAGATATATCCCCTACATACAATCCTGCGTTTTTCACATCTTCTGTCATGGCCTGTCTCCTATACCTTCTTTTTCAGTTATTAGAGTTTCCATACAGTTTATGCCGCGCATGAACGCAAGGTTCGATTGTAGGATGGATATTTGTAAAGCCGGTCTCATTATCCCGTTCTTGGGAGACGGAATCTGATCAAGGCGCGAAAGTCAGATAAGGAGGACAGAAATCAGCATACATTTCAGAAGATGTTCCCCTTTGCGGCTTGTATGTTTTGAGAAAGCGAAATATAATATAGTTGTGCCAAATAAGGCGTGGAAAAAAGGGCAATGCATAGTTGATGCCAGGGGCAAGGAGAAACTGTCTATGAAAAAAATACTGATTGTCGAGGACGATGATGCTATCCGCACAGGTTTGTGCCAATCCCTTTCTTCGGATACGCTGGATACAGTCGGTGCGGAAAATCTCATGTCCGCCAGGCAGCGCCTGGATGCAGAAAGGTATGATCTGTTGCTGCTGGACTGCAATCTGCCGGACGGGAACGGCATCGATTTCTGTCGGGAACTCACGAAAAGAATACCGATACCCGTAATCTTTCTTACCGTGCGCGATTCCGAGATCGACGAGGTGGCGGCGTTTCGTGCCGGAGCCTGGGATTATGTGAAAAAGCCCTTTTCTCTGATGGTACTCAGGGAACGCATCGCCGCTTTGCTGGAACGGGCGGAAAAGCGGGGCAATCTGTACGTAGACCGGCGGTATCGGTTCGATTTCGCGTCGCTGGATTTCTCTGTAGACGGTGTCAGGGTGTGTCTGGGCTCCACGGAATGCAGGCTGCTGGCGGTTCTTGTGAAAAACGCGGGCAAAGTGCTCTCGCGCGCGGCACTGACAGACACCCTTTGGGAGGGCGGAGAGGAACTGAATGAAAACGCCTTGTCCATCGCAGTCAGCCGTCTGCGCGGGAAGCTAGGCGAGAAAAGCATCAGCACCATTTACGGGCTCGGATACATGTGGGTAGGTGACAGGGAATGACTATCGTTTTTGCCGGAATCTGGCTCTTTCTGACAGCGGCCTTCTGCCTTGTGGACTCTCTTTATGTAGGCAGCATTTGGACGACTGTTTCCTATGGGGTATTTACAGGCATTCTCGCCGTATGCTTTGCGCTGTATGAAAAAGGGCGGAGACAGAGACTCTTAAGAGATGTGCAGAGGGCACTTGAGGACAGCAATCATTTTGCAGTGGATGAGAGCGAAATCGCACCGATTGCCAGACAGCTCAGGCTTAAGCGGAGACAGGAGGAAACCCGGGACAGACGCGTCACAGAGAGCTATCGCAATCTTGCCGCACTGGTTTCGGATATCGCGCATCAATGCAAGACACCCTTGACCGCTGCCGCCATGTATGCCGAAATGCTGCCGCCCTCTGCGGAAGCTGAGGCTATCGCCGAACAGACCGGGAAACTGCAGTTTCTGCTCGACGCATTGGTGAAGCTCTCCCGGTGTGAGGGCGGGCTGATTGAGGAGAATGTGCATCCTGTTATGGAATCGGTAGAGACCTTAACGGCACAAGCCCTGTCAGCCGTCGTACCCGCAGCGGAAAAGAAAAACATCAAGTTTTCCGTGGGCATCCCCCAGGGGCTGACTGCCGTATTCGATCTGCGCTGGACTGCCGAGGCAGTGGGAACCGTTCTCGATAACGGCGTAAAATACGCGCCGGAAAACTCCAAAATCACGGTTGCGGCCCATCGGTATGAGACATATGTCCGGCTGGATATCCTTGACGAAGGCCCCGGCATCCCGGAGGAAGAATTATCGGAAATCTGGAAGCGCTTTTACCGTGGAAAGACAAACCGGAATCCCTCCGGCGTCGGAATCGGCCTCACGCTGTGCCGGATGATCGTTTGGGCGCAGGGAGGATGGGTGCTCTGCCAGAACCGCGAGGATACAACAGGGTGCAGATTCAGCATTTTCCTGCCTGCAGAGCAAGAAAGCGCCTCCAACTAACCTGCACAAGTCTGTTGCAGAATCTGGGTTTGTTCAGGCCTGCCCTGAACAAACCGCCCAGAAGAATATTTCTAAAAAATATTTCAAAATGGAAAGATTTCGTTACGGCTCAGAAAGATTCGTCTGATATAATATACCCACGAGTATAGCAAGCAAAAAACCATGCTGAAACTTTAACGCTTTTTGTCAGGTATGCCATCATACCTAACTTGAATTCGTTACAACTAAAACAGCTAGAAGGAGTACAAAACATGCTCATACAGGCGAATCAACTGACCAGGGTGTACAAAAATGGGGGACATGCGCTGTGCGCACTGGACAGGGTAACGCTGTCCGTGGAGCGCGGCGCCTTTGTCTCTGTGATCGGTTCCAGCGGCAGCGGCAAAAGTACCTTGCTGCATCTGTTGGGCGGCATCGACCGCCCTACCGAAGGAACTGTGACAATCGACGGCACAGACCTCTATTCCCTGGCACCCGACCCCCTCACGGTTTTTCGGCGGCGGTATATCGGATTTGTATTTCAGAGCTATAACCTGATTCCCGGGCTGAACATCTGGGAAAATATCACGCTGCCTCTGGGACTTGACAATCTGAAGGCAGACCGGGAGGAAATAGAGCATCTCCTTTTGACTCTGGGCATTTACGAAAAGCGGTATTCCATGCCCTCGCAGCTCTCCGGCGGCCAGCAGCAGCGCGTCGCTATCGCGCGGGCGCTGGCCACAAAGCCGCATATCGTCCTTGCGGACGAACCCACCGGGAATCTTGACAGCAGGACAAGCCTGGAAGTCATGCTCCTTTTGGAGAAGCTGAACCGCGCCTTTTGTCAAACCATCATCATGATTACCCACAATGAGGAGCTGGCGCAAATGACTTCCCGTAGAATCCATATCGAGGACGGCCGCATTGTGTCCGACAGCGCGGAGGGCAGACTATGATTTTCAGACTGGCATGCTTACAGATACAATCCCACCGGCTCCGCACCCTGTTTGCCGCAGTGGCAGCGGTGCTCACCTCGATTCTGTATATGACCGTAATCAGCATTTCCTACTGCATTCTGGATTCCACCCAGCTTTCAAGAATGCTGGCGGCCGGATCGGATTTTCACGCATCGGTTACAGGAACACGTTATTCCGTCCCAATAGAGACGTTGTGCCGTTAAATCCAAAACGCGCCTGAGGTTTCGGAAGCATTCCTCTTAGGTATACACAGCGCAGTTTCCGCAGATGCAGTTTATATGGGCAGTGGGCAGCAGGGAATGGACATTGCTTTCACAGACAGTGAGAAAAGCCTTCCGCACTTGTTCATGACACCCACCAAGGGGCAATTCCCCCAATCCCGGGATGAAATCATGCTGTATGAAAGAGCATTTCCTGCTGTCTCTGTGGGAGATCACATTCGGTTCACATATGACTGCTCAAATGGCGGAACAATGGAAAAAGCCTACACAGTATCCGGCTTTTACGACTGTGACGCGGACAGACCGCTCTCGGCGGTGACGCTGTACGATGAAAACAGCCTTCCGAAAATTGGCATAGCCGTTGAAGTTGACATGGCTGCTCAAGTTGACATGGCCGCCCAAGTGATGATCAGATTCCACAACAGCTTCGGAATTGACAGACGGCTTGAAGCGGTGACGGAACGGCTCGAGGAGTGGGAACTTCCGGGTGTGTACGTGGACGCGCAAATTAACTACGCGTATGCTGCCGCCGATCTCGGTGCGTTCTTCCGGCCAGGCAATGTCCTGTTGATTCTTTTTGTTGTTGCGGTAGTCTTCTTTGCTGCGTTTTTGCTGATTTATAATATTTTCTCTATTTCCCTGGCGCAGGATATGCGCACCTTCGGGCTATTGCAGGTGATCGGCACGACCTACCGGCAGATGAAGCGGCTGACCTATATGCAGATCATCCTCATTGGGTGTGCTGCCCTTCCCACAGGCCTTTTGCTGGGATATCTTATCGGTTTCAGGCTGCTTTCTCCTGTTTTTATGAGCCTGAGCGGAAAAATCCTGCCCTATCGGTTCAGCCCGTGGATCTTATGGATAAGCGCTGGATTGACATCGTTTACTCTGTCCTTCTCTGCACTACGTCCCCTGGAGCGCATCAAAAAGATGACGCCCATTCAGGCAGTGTCCGCAGCGCCGGGGGAAGATGGCAATAAAAAGGACAGGCGCCGGGAAACCCCTGTCTCTCCGCGCTTCCTGGCGCTGGCAGGTATCCGCAGAAGCCGCGGACGGATGCTGGTCACGTCTCTCTCCGCCATGGTATCCGTACTGCTCTTTGTGATAATCGGAGGACTTGTGGACGGTTTTATCGGAATCACATTGAACAGACTCGGAAGATTTGACATTGACCTCTCTCTGGATTGTGAGCTGGAAACCCCAGGCACCATAAGCTCCGTTCCACCCTCGTTTGAAAGCCCTTCCTTCCGTGCCGCCATAGAGCCTGACATCATTGAGCGTTTTACATCATCTGACGCTGTGGAAGAAATGCATCTTCTGCGTTTTGAACGTATCCGTGCCAAAATAACGCCATTGCTGGAAGAAAAGATACGGGCGTATCTGGCACAGCATGAAAATGAATTTACACTTAAGGAGTATCAAACCATCCTTGACAGCGGCCTGATAAACTCCGTTGTCCTCGGGATTCCCGATGAGCTTTGTCCGTATCTTGTCGTATCTGAGGAGGATAAGAAATCCATTTTCTATAAGGGAGAGGAACTGTATGATAGTCGTCATGTTTTGTACATTTCCACAGATGATTATGGGCAGACTTTTGATTCCACGTATTTTTTTACCGGGGACGCGCTGTCCTCGGACGCTTTGGAGATGGACTATGAAGTGATTGGTGCAAAACTGCCATACGGTATCCATACGGCGCTGGAAGAAATATGTTCATGTCAGTATCTCGGTTCAGAGGAAGCGCTGTTTCTGCTTCCCATGAGCGTCTTTGAAAAAGAATTTCCTGACGCACCGGTTTTTACCGTTCTCGCCAACGCAAAGGAGGGGATGGGAGATACACTCCGGGAAGAAGTACAGGCGTATACCAATGGAAGAGGCCTGGACTTCAACGGCACCTCCTACCTCTACCGTGCATCCGGAAAGCTGAACATGCTTGCCGATCTGCGGGCACGGTTGGCAGCGCTTCGCCTTACCGGATATAGCCTTTGCGGAATCATATTTCTGATCGGCCTTTTGAACATGGTAAACAGCGCCCTGACTTCCATGGTGCTGCGGCGGCGGGAATTCGCCATGCTGGAAACAGTCGGCA
>CAMQOJ010000217.1 GCA_947003375.1 uncultured Lachnospiraceae bacterium | reverse complement strand
TACACGAGTCTCTTCGTCGGCAGCGTCAGATGTGTATAAGAGACAGACTATACCTGCATAGGAGAGAAAGAGGAGCTGATGCCTTTATACGAACTCTTCTCCCAGGATGGAAGGTTCCGCTGCACGATTCAGCAGGAACTCTACCGCCCTGAGTATTGGTGCGAGATCATGCCCGGAAAAGCTACGAAAGCAGAAGCCATCAAGTCCCTGAAGGCTCTCTGGAACTGCGACAGGATCGTCTCCTTTGGGGATGCCGTCAATGACATCCCCATGTTCGAGCTGTCCGATGAATGCTATGCCGTGGAGAACGCCGTGCCGGAGCTGAAAAAGGCCGCAACAGGCATCGTGGACAGCAACGACCGGGACGGGGTGGCGAAGTGGCTGGAGAGGAATGCCTGTTTTGATTGAGGAAGATCATGAATCAGGGAGGAAGAATGGAAGAACTGAAATTGGTGAGGCCGTCCATAGAGCACAAGCGGCAATACCAGGAGATGATGGACGAATGGGAAAGCTTCGGGGGGAGGCTGAACCCGGGCTCCCTGAGGCGCTACAGCCATAGGCGGCAGAAGAATGTGACATACGAAGAATGGTTAGAATGGATAGAGGAGGACAGGCGGGCCGGTCAGGAACTGTACTTTTTCATGCAGGGCACTGCCATCCTGGGAGCCATCAGCATCCGCCGCCGCTGCGCTGAGGTGGACGGGCATTCCGGATACGGCATCAGGCCCTCAAAACGGCGGAAGGGATATGCCGCCAGGATGCTGGCCATGGCCCTGCCGATCATGAAAGGGTATGGAATCGATCCGATAATCATTACCTGCGCGAAAGACAATATCGGCTCGGCAAAGACGATTCTGAGAAACGGCGGCATATACATCAAAGACGCGGCGGATGAGGACGGCGAGACTGTGGAGATATACCATGTTCCGGTCTGATACGGAGGACTTGCCGGGAGAGGCCGCGGAGGAGGCAACGGTGGGAGCTGCGGTAGATAGCCGATGAACATTTGACGGAGAAGAATGCCATGGGAAAGCCCGGACTGCACAACAAACTGAAAAACCCGCGAGGGCCCCAACTGATAAAAAGCCTGAAAATAGCGGCAGCGGCAGTAGCGGCCATCGGGCTCGCGGGAGAGCTGGGCCTGGCCTACTCCGCCACTGCCGGGATCATCACAGTGCTGAGCATCCAGAACACCAAGCGGGAGACCCTGAAAAGCGCCGGGAACAGATGGCTTGCGTTCCTCTGCGCCCTGGCCCTGTCGAAGCTGAGCTTCGCCCTGCTGGGATACGGCCTGTGGGCCTTTGGCACATATCTCTTCCTCTTCGCCCTGCTGTGCATCTGCGCCGGATGGACGGAGGCCATCGCCATGGATTCCGTGCTGGTGACGCATTTCCTGGCGGAACAGGAGATGGGGCTTTCGCTTGTGGCCAATGAAGTGCTGCTGCTTTTGATCGGCACGGGGATGGGGATTTTGGTGAACCTGCACCTGCGCAGGCGGCAGGGAGAGTTTGAAAGGCTTGCCGAGTCTGTGGACGGGCAGATGAAAGGAATCCTCCACAGGATGTCACGGTGGCTGCCGGAGGAAGATAAGGACGGCTATGGCCCGGGGTGTTTTCCGGAGCTTAAGAAAGCGCTCCATGCAGCCAAAGCCTGTGCTGTATCCGACTATAGCAATACACTATTGGCAAAGAGAGTCTACGAACTGGACTATATCGCCATGCGGGAGCGGCAAGGGGCCCTCCTGCGGGAGATATACGACAATATCAGGAGAATCCGGTATCTGCCTGTACAGGCGGAACAGGTGGCCAAGCTGCTGGAGGAGATTGGAGAGGACTTCCACCGGGACAACACGGTGGAAGGGCTGCTGGAGAAACTGGAGGCCCTGCTGACTGAAATGAAAAGCCAGCCCCTGCCGGATTCCAGGGAAGAATTCGAAGCCCGCGCCATCTTGTTCTATATCCTGATGCAGGTGAGGCAGTTCCTGGAAATCAAGCGGGAATTCGTGCTCAGCCACGGACAGGGTCAGGATTGAGCGGGCGGGATATGGCGGCAAGGTCGGAGCGAAAACCGAAGAGCTGCGGAAAGCGGCAGACAGAGGGGAGATTTTTGGAACGGACAGTGCGGAATCCGCCGGGAATGCAGAGGTTGCGGGATTCGACATTCTATGATAAGATAAGTGACATGTGAGGGGACTGGCCTTTTTATGGTACATCTAAGACGGAGGACTGATATGAACGATTATATAATCTGTATGGACGCCTCAGGAGACATCATCCGGGAGATAGCACAGGAAAACGGCATTGAATTCGTGCCCATGGAATATTCCCTAGGGGAGGAGATGCGCACTTCCCACGGATGCGAGGACGAAACGGTGCTGAAGCGCTTCTATGACGGCCAGCGGGGCGGGGATTTGACCAGGACATCCCAGATTTCCCCCTTTATGTATGAGGAATATTTTGGGAAATTCCTGAAAGAGGGGAAATCTGTGCTGTATTTCTGTCTGTCAAGCGGTCTGTCGGCCACCTATGAGGGCTCCATGCTCGCCGCAAGGAATCTGAAAGAAACCTATCCGGACAAGGAAGTCCTGCCCATAGACACGCTGGCGGCTACCGGCGGCATAGGCATACTGGCGGAACGGGCTGCGGAGAACAGGAAAAAGGGTATGGGCCTCCATGAGAATTTTGATGCGGTCACTGCGCTGGTCCCCAAGCTGCGCCATTTTTTCATGGTGCAGGACCTGATGTACCTCAAGCGTGGGGGCCGGGTCAGCGCAGCCACGGCAATCGTAGGCTCTGCACTCAACATCAAGCCCATGCTGAAGATAGACGAAAATGGGAAACTGGTGACTATAGACAAGAAGCGGGGAAACAAGGCCGCTATGATGTCCCTGTTTTCCTATTTTAAGGACAACTACAATCCGGAGCTGGGCAATATTGTCTATATCTGCGATGCGGATACGCCACAGCTGGCGGAGGCTTTGGCGGAGAAAGTAAAGGCGGAGGCACCGGACGTGGCTGTCAGGCGCACGATGCTGTCCCCCATCATAGGCGCGCACACAGGCCCGGGCATGCTGTCCATGATTCTGCTAGGGAAGTGAAGCCTCTGCAGATAGGTATTCACGCAAAGAATGATGTTTACGAAAGAGAATAAAGCAGTTGGAAAAAAGTCTCATTGGAATGCTTCAAGAGGCTTTTTTCATTGGTTTCGGCGGAGCCTGATCTGGATTTTGGACTATCCGTCCAATGACGAAAAAGCATTTTGATGCTATGATGGTTTCAGGAGGGCGACAGATAGGCAGGGACAGGTATTCCGAACCGCACAGGTGATACGCGGGACAGGGAAGAAAGGAGACAGGATGGGACGGAGAAAAAACATGCTGCCGGACAGCGCATATCTGCGCATCGATCTGGAGAGGACGGGCAGGCATCTGGAGAAGCTGATCAGGCAGAGGGGATACTCGGTGAAGGATATCCAGCGCATCCTCCACCTGTCCTGCCCGCAGCCGATATACCGCTGGATGCGGGGCCAGATACTGCCGTCGGTGGATCATCTGTTCATGTTGGCGAGGCTGCTCCATGTGCATATGGAGGATCTGCTGATTCCTTCGTATGAGGCGCCGGAGGATATGGCGGAAGAGCAGCGCTCCCGGGTGAGGAGGATGATTGCCTACTGTCTGGAATATCTGCGGATGAGAGCCGCTTGACATGGGGACGGACATGTTTCATCTTATGATAGACTTTGAGAATACCTGGAGCAAAGGGCTACAGGGCGCGGAATATCTGTCTCCCGATGACCGCGTTACGATTTTCTACAGCAATTCCTGCCTGAAGGTGGAGAAGGGAAAGCTGCAGCAGATCATCGATGCGGGCAGCATGCTGGATATCTGCCGTCTCCAAAGGGCGGGGAAGAACGCGCTGGACTTCTATATCGCCTCCAGAATCGGTGCGCTGTTCGGCGAGGGGTACCAGGGCAGGGTGGCCATCGTCAGCAATGATAAAGGATATTCTGCCGTGCAGGATTACTGGGCGAAATGCGCGAAGCCCTCCAGGCGGATCATCCTACAGCCAAATATTGAGCAGTGCATCGGCTGCTCCGACGAGGAAAGCGAAAGGAGAAGGCTGGTCCAGGAGAAGCTTCAGGAGGTGAACCTGGAGGCCCAGTACAGACTGTATGGGGAGCGGCTCAAGATGCGGCGGACCCTGGAAGGCAGCTTTGAGGATACCGCTTACAGGGATTTGCTGGGCCAGATAGTCAGCATCGTGGAAGAGCAGAAAGGCCGTGGCCGCAGGATGCTCTATCTGGATACGATTAAGCGGTTCGGAAGGAAGAAGGGACTGGAGATATACTCGAAGATAAAGCAGGCCATATGAACGAAAGCGGAGGCGGGGATGGAGGGCGGGCCCCATCGATGAGAAGGGCAGGGACGAAAGCGGAAATGATGTTTCCAAAGGTGAAGGAGGTATCTATGAGGGACTGGATCGTAATCAATGGAAGGAGAGTCATCTGGGAAGATTTTATCGGCATTCTGGACTATTACAGGTACAAAGGCATGATTCGGGGAAAGGGCCGCGAGGTCAGGAACCAGTACAACTACATGATATATGTGATTCAGGAGCTAGCCTGCGATTATCATGAGGGCAGCGATTATGTGCTGGATAACGAGGAGGACTTCATCAGAAGGCATTACATGAGGATGCCCAAAGAGCGCAGGCTCCCGGAGGCCCTGGAGGAGCTTTTCAACCAGATGCAGGCACGGCTGCACATCGACCTGTCGGAATTGTTGGACGAGTGCGTGGAGAATTCAAGGAAGACCTATCAGCATATGCAGGATGCCCAGCGGCGGGAAAGCGAGAGGGCCGCTCTGATTCGCTCGCTGCCAGTCAGGCATGCCGACATTTCCAGCAGAGATATGAGCAGGAAAGTAGACTATCTGATGAATCTGCAGAAAGCGAAGGTGAGATGCCCCGATTATGAGGTCAGACCCCGGGAGATTCAGGCCACGGGCATGTGGTGCGAGCTTCTGGTGCTGAGCCTCTCCACAGAGATGATTACATACGGTCTGATGAGACGGGCGGTGGAGGACGATGTGCTGTCCGGCATAGAGATATCAGGACTGCTGCGGGACAGATGCCATGTGGAGACGGAGTATGAGCGGTATGTGGATGCGCTTTCGGACTGCTCTTTGGATGAGCCGGTGGATATCTCCATAAAGGATTTCCTTGGGCTGTGCGAGCCCAGGTTCCGGGAGATTCTGGGAATCAGGGAGGAGATGTCAGCTGAAAAGGGCTGAAATAAGCGTTGTAATAAACAAAAATCAGGACTTGACAAACCATTCGGCATGCTGCATAATGCAAATGTGGAACGGACAAAGGTGTCTTTCTTGGATAGAAGATACCTTTGTCTTTTTTTGTTCAAATTTCAGGGAAACGAGGTATGGTCATGACGAAATACATCTTTATCACAGGCGGCGTCGTATCCGGGCTAGGCAAGGGAATCACAGCGGCATCCCTGGGGCGGCTGCTGAAGGCAAGGGGGCTGAAGGTGGCGGCCCAGAAGCTGGATCCCTACATCAATGTGGATCCCGGCACTATGAGCCCCTATCAGCACGGGGAGGTATACGTGACGGAGGACGGGACGGAGACGGATCTGGATTTGGGGCATTATGAGCGGTTCATCGATGAGGATCTCAACAAGTACTCTAACCTGACTACGGGCAAGGTATACTGGAACGTGCTGAACAAAGAGCGGCGAGGGGAGTACCTGGGCTCCACGGTACAGGTCATCCCGCACATCACCAACGAAATCAAGGAATTCGTCTACCGGGTGGGGAAGAAGACGGACGCGGATATAGTCATCACGGAGATAGGCGGCACCATCGGCGATATCGAGTCCCAGCCCTTTCTGGAGGCAGTCCGGCAGATTTCCCTGGAGGCAGGCAGGGAGAACAGCCTGTTCATCCATGTGACTTTGGTGCCGTTCCTGCGGGGATCGGACGAACATAAGTCGAAGCCCACGCAGCATTCTGTGAAGGAGCTGCAGGGGATGGGAATCAATCCGGACATCATCGTCCTGCGCTGCGATGAGCCCCTGGAGGAGGCCATCTTCAAGAAGATATCCCTGTTCTGCAATGTGAAGCCGGACTGCGTGATAGAGAACCTCACCCTGCCAAACCTCTATGAGGCGCCGCTGATGCTGGAGAAGTCCCGCTTCTCGGAGGTGGTGTGCCGGGAGCTGGGGCTGGAGACGGCGGAGCCCGACCTGGAGGAATGGATGCGGATGGTGGAGCGCAGCAAGGTGAAGTCCCGGACTGTCCATATCGGCCTGGTGGGAAAATACGTGGGCCTGCACGACGCCTATCTCTCCGTGGCCGAGGCCCTGCGCCATGCGGGATATGAGCATCAGGCCCAGGTGGAGATCCAGTGGATCGACTCCGAGGAGCTGACGCAGGAGAACTATGAAGAACGGCTGGCAGGGCTGGACGGCATCCTGGTTCCGGGAGGCTTTGGCAGCCGGGGCATCGAGGGGATGATTCTGGCGGTGCGATATGCCAGGGAGAGGGGCCTTGCGTACTTCGGCATCTGCCTGGGGATGCAGCTGGCGGTAATCGAATATGCCAGAAACGTGGCAGGCATTCCGAATGCGAATTCCGGAGAATTCGATGAACAGTGCGCCAGCAAGGTCATCGACTTCATGCCGGGGCAGAGCGGGGACATCGACAAGGGAGGCACGCTGCGGCTTGGGGCGTATCCCTGTGATATCAAAGAGGGCACTGCCATGGAACGCTGCTATGGGAAGAAATGCGTCAGCGAGCGGCACAGGCATCGCTACGAGTTCAATAATGACTACAGAGAAATCTTGCAGGATAAGGGCATGGTCGTCAGCGGCATCTCCCCGGACGGCAGGCTGGTGGAGACGGTGGAGCTGCCAGGCCGGGACTTCTATGTGGGAGTGCAGTACCATCCGGAGTTCAAGAGCCGCCCCAACCATCCCCACCCGCTGTTCAAGGGCTTCACCGGGGCGGCCGCGGCCCATGCGGCCTCAGGGGAGACTTAAGCCGCGGCCGCCCCGATGAAGCCCTTGAACAGCGGGTGGGGATGGTT
>CAMQOJ010000216.1 GCA_947003375.1 uncultured Lachnospiraceae bacterium | reverse complement strand
GGAATCGTCCCTTCCGTGGGGTCGTAGAGGGGGCACATGAGCTTGCTGAATGTGGTCTTGCCGCTGCCGTTTCTGCCAACGATGGGCAGCTTTTCCCCAATCTTGAATTTCAGGTTCACATGGCGCAGGGCATAGCTTTCTGTGTTGGGATAGCGGAAGGATACATCACGGAATTCCACGAAATATTCATTGTCGTCCCGTTTCTCCACAGTGAGGGAGCCCCGGTACATGGGGTTGGGGATGTCCAGGTAGGAGAAATACCGCTTTAAGTAGGTATGGTTCACGATGGCCCTCTGGATATTGGCCACTGCTTCGGAGGCGGCGGTGAGCAGCAGCATGACGCAGGACATATAGCGGGCGATGGAGCCCACGGTGATCTGGCCGGAAAGGGCTGCGTAGAGGAGAATCAGGTAGACGCAGAACTTCAGCACATGGCTCAGCGCCGCGTCCGCCGCTTTCAGGGCCGCCTGCTTCCGGCACATTTCCAGGGAGTGCCGGTGGAATTCTGTCATGGTGCCCACATTGAAGTCCAGCAGGCCTTTGGCCATGTCATAGAGGCGGATATCCTTGCCGCTGCTGTAGTGGCCGAAATAGTCATAGTATTTCCCATAGAAGACATTCAGATGGACGGCAGTGTCCAGGAAGTGGCTGAAAATGGCCTCGCTCTTCCTGGAGGCATAGGCCCCGCACAGGACGGTGAGCAGGATGCCGCCCACGAACCCCAGCTTCATGAACAGGGGAATCCCCTCCAGAAAGAGGAAGGACAGCGTCATGGAAAGGGACGCGAGAATCCTGGTCACGCTGAAGACCAGCATCTCCGTAGAGGACATGAGATACCACAGGTTGTAGCCGGTCTGGGATTCCATGGCAATCCTCTTGCGCAGAAGCGTCACTTCCGGATTCTCGATGGAGGCGTAGGCCATTTCCATGGCTTTCCGGGAGAAGGTCCATTCCTCGCTGAGGTTAAGGTCATTGCGGGCGATGTCGCGCCTGGAGGACAGATAGGCGCTTGCGAGACTCAACAGGAACACGATTCCCACCGTAAGCCCCGCATAGAGGGCCAGGGTCTGCACGGGCTGTTTTTCGTACAGCCCGTCTATGAGCCGCGCCGAAAAGTAGAT
The DNA here is from genome assembly GCA_947003375.1 of uncultured Lachnospiraceae bacterium. Classification (GTDB taxonomy): domain Bacteria; phylum Bacillota; class Clostridia; order Lachnospirales; family Lachnospiraceae; genus Acetatifactor. The sequence goes on along the minus strand of CAMQOJ010000216.1, from coordinate 6,081 downwards.
CGGCACATAGGGCATCAGGCTTTTCAGGAAAGCGTTCAGGATAAGGCATGCGGCATAGGATCTGCTCAGGGTAAAGAGATGCCTTATGGCCCTTTTGGAAATCTGAAAATGTTCTGATAATGACATAAATATACCCTCCCGCGCACTATAATGCGCTATTACATGTTAAGAACAATCCATGAACCGGTGCAAGTCCGGAAGAATGTCCGCACTTTGGGCATTCTTCCGTGTGAAGCTTGAAATCACTTGGCGAGGTACGTTCGAGCTTAGTGATTTCCTTCACACTTGTACCAGCAGCTCTGCTTTTCGTAGAGATTGGCGTACTCGCCCCCCAGAGCTATCAGCTCCTGATGGGTGCCCTCCTCCGCGATGCGCCCGTCCTTCAGGTAGAGGACGCGGTCGCAGAACTGGGTGGAGGCAAGCCTGTGGGAGATGAACAGGGAAGTCTTGCCCCGGGTCATTTTCTGATACTGCAGATAAATCTGGTTCTCGGCGATGGGGTCCAAGGCCGCTGTGGGCTCGTCCAGCACCAAAATGGGAGCGTCCTTGTAGAGGGCCCTGGCCAGCATCAGCTTCTGGGCCTCGCCGCCGGAGAGCTCGATGGCGTCCGGGTAGAGCTGTTTGTCCAGCCTGGTGTGGATGCCCTGGGGGAGGGAGGAAAGCTTTTCGCCCAGCCCCGCAAGCTGCATGCACTGCCTGGCCCGGGCAAAGTCCGTGCCGTCCCCGATCTGTCCGGAGACCGTCTCCGCCAGAGAGAAGAACCCGGTCTGCACGTCCTGGAACACGGGGGAGAAGAGGCGGTAGTAGTCATCCCGGCGGAATTTCCGGAAAGAGACGCCGCCTATTTTGATATCGCCCTCCGTGGGCAGATAGAGGCCGCACAGGAGCTTTACCAGCGTGGACTTGCCCGCGCCGTTTAAGCCTACCAGGGCTACTTTCTCCCCGGGCTTTATGGTCAAGTCCAGGTCTGTCAGGGTATTGGCTTCGGCTCCTTTATAGCGGAAGGACACATGCTCGAAGGCGATTTCCAAGGCGCCGTGCAGACAGTCTCCCGCATCCGCCTCTCCGGTGCCGTCCTGCTCCGGCAGGTCCAAATACTGTCTGTAGTCGCAGAGGGCCAGGCTGGTGGAGTGGATGCCGCTCCACTCGGCCATGATGTTGCCGATGAAGGAGGCGAACATGGAGATGGCCGAGAAGTACAGCAGGAACCTGTCCACGGTGAGCTCCCCCTGCAGCGTCATTTTGATCAACAGCGCATAGGCGGCGCCGTCCCGCAGCAGGATGACGAACAGGTCCGCTATCCGGGAGAGGAAGCTCCTCCAGACAAGCTGCCTGTTCCAGAAGGAGCGCCGGGCGCACAGGTCGGAGTAGACCTGCCCCAGCCACCCGGCCATGCCATAGATGCGGATGTCCTTGCCCGCCCCAAAATCAGCGGTCTCCCCCTGGACATACCACAGCCTTCTGTCGATGTCGGTCCATTTGTCCCGGTGGGCATACTCCCAGTTCCGGTAGGCCCTGGCGCAGAGCCAGTTGAACAGGGGAGCGATGGTCAGGATGGGCACCAGCAGGGGACTGACGTATGAGATGATCGAACCGAACAGGAGATAGCTAAGGACATTCTCTATGAGCTTCATGCCGCGCCTGGGCACATCCGACACGGGCCTCACGCCGTTCCACTGCTGTGTGGCCATGGCGGCCCTGTCGCTTAAGTCCCGGACATCCTTGCTCTCATAGTCCTGGAAGAAGCAGGTCATGGACTTCCTGTCCGCTTCCACGTTCTTCAGGAAACTGTATAGCGACAGGTAATAGGTTTCGGACAGATGCTGGCAAAAGGTGCGCAGGACGCTGGCGGCGAGCATCAGCCCGATGACCAGGCCTACCCTCAGGGCCATATGGCGCAGGGACGCCCCTGCTGTGACTTCGGCCACCGCAAGGGAGGGGAGATAGACCTCCGTGTAGGAGAGGCATACGTTCAGCGGCACCTCCAGCGCCAGGAGCAGGAAGCACATCGGCGCTTCCCTGAGAATCTCCCGGAAGCTCCAGAGCGCGTTGTCCAGGGTGGAGCGGTAGGGCCTGGTTTTTGGTTTCCTGTTTTCTTTCATGAGGGATGTCCTCCTGTCTGTTTTTCCTAAGGAAGTGTCTGACGCTTCCTTACGTCTTTCATTGTAACCCAGGAGAACAGAAAAAGGCAATCCGTGCATGAATTGCGTTCAACAGGGCACGAATTGCCTTTGACAGACAGTCTGTAAAAGGAAATGGAATTTAGATTTTTTCATAGAAGCAGGCCTCTACGGCAATAATGACTGCTCCCCCTACCTGAATCGTCTGCCTGATGCCGCCGGCCCATATGGGCGCGGACTGCGTCCCCTGTACCATTGCGTTATAAGGAACGTTCACGTCCACGGAGACCCGCTCTCCGCATACGGCCTTTATGACTTTGACCACATCCTGTAGATTGTCGTCCTCTGTACAGGTCATGATTGTAGAGTTCCCCTTTTTCAGGAAACCTCCTGTCGAGGAAATCATCGTCGCCTGATATCCCTTGCTGTTCAGGGCATCCGTCACACGCTCCGCATTGTCCCTCTCCACAATCGCATAAATCAGTTTCATTCCAGCTCCTCCTCACAGTTTCGTTTAGGAAAAAACAACAGGTTCCTCCTTAAATAATAACATAATCAGCTTTATGGTACAAGACTAACTGTCAACTCGAAGCCGATCGAATCAGCCTTGCTGAAAATCATTCCACGGCGGGCACCAGGAACTCGGAGGTGAACGCCCCGTCCTCGCTGTTGTACTTGCACCAGCCGCCGTGGGCTTCCAGGATGCTTTCGGCCCGGCGCAGGCCGAAGCCGTGGAGGCCCATCTTGCGGGAGGAGAAGAGCTTTCCTTTTTTGGAGGCTTTCGCACCGGCGGAATTGAGCATGGAGAAATAGAGCATCTTTCCCTTCATTCCCAGGAAGAGCCGCAGGAAGCGCTGGCCTTGGGCGCACTGGCAGGCCTCGATGGCGTTCTCCAGGAGATTCCCCACGATGATGCCAAGCTCCAGGTCGGAGAGCAGGAGCCTGTCGGGGACATTGGCCTTGACGGTGACGGCTATGCCCAGGGCTTTGGCCTGGGAGATCTTGGCGGACAGGATGGCGTCCAGGGCTACGTTTCCGGTCTTCAGCAGGGTGTCCACATCCATGAGCTGTTGGTCGAGCTGTTCTAAGTAGGCCAGGGCCCGCTTGGTCTCCCCGGCCTCCAGCTGGCCCTTGAGGGCCTGGAGATGGTGGTGGAAGTCATGCTTGTAGCCGCGCATCTCCCGGTAAATGCCCTGGACTTCCGCCAGATGCTGGCGGGATTGTTCGGTCTGGTATTCTATGAGGTTCAGGTAGGTTTTCTTTCTCATGTGGCTTCTCCTAGTTCCTCTCGATAAAGGCCCGGTTCACTGCATCGTATTTTCCCCTGGCCAGCGGCAGCAGCGTCCCGCCCTCCAGGGTGACTTCCGTGCGGGAAATCCGGGTGACGGCTTTCAGCGAGACCAGATAGGAACGGTGTATGCGGAAGAAATCATCGGTGAGGCGTTCCGCAAAGGAGGAGATGCTTTCCTTTATCCGGTATTCCCTCTTGGCCGTGTGGATGGAGATATAGTGGAGAAAGGCTTCCACATAGAGGATGTCCGGCTCGTGGAGCTTCACGGTCTCGCCCTCGCAGGAGATGATGACGGAGGGCGGCTCTGTGTGCAGGCGGTCCAGGGCTTTCGCCAGGACGGCATACAGCTTGTCTTTTGCTACGGGCTTGGTCAGGTAATGCAGCGCGTCCACCTCGTAGCCCTCGCTGACGAACTCGAAGTGGGAGGTGATGAAGAGGATTTCTACGCGCCCGTCTTCTTTCCGGACGCGCTTTGCCAGCTCTATGCCGGAGATGGCTTTCATCTCGATGTCGAGTATAAGGATGTCGTAGGCGTTGTCCTGCGCATAGGCGAAGAGGAAGGCCTCGGCGGAGGGGAAGGTGCGCACCTCAAAGGAGAGGGCCGCCCCGTGGGCCCACTCTGACAGGAGATTTTTCAGGGATTGGAGCTGTTCTTCATCGTCATCGCATATGGCGAAACGGATAGCCATGGAGTCACCGCCTTTTGGGAGATTCGGCCTTTCTGCCAGGAATAGATCTTTGATTACAGGGTTCGCGAAGCGGTTCCTGTAATATGGACATTTTACCATACTCTCCCCATAGCGGCAATGCGCAATGCAGATTTTGGGAATTAGTCTTGAAAGGGCAGCTTTCCATTTGCGCAAAGCTGCCCTTTCTCTACTGGGTGAACACGTCCCCGGTGAACCCGGCGAAGAAATTGTAGTCGTAATCCGTCTCCCCAAGGCATTCCATCACATATCTGGCGCAGCCGCCAAACCAGTAGTTCTCGCCGTACTCGTCCGTCACCAGGCGGTGTATGTTGGGAATCGTGTTGTTGCTCTGTTTCGTGGTCATGAGAAGCTCCTCCTTCTGTAATCTGATTTTCGGGGCATGGGCCAGTTGGGAGACGCGGATGGACCTGAAGTATTTCATGCCCTGGCCGTTGGAGCCGATGATGATGTCCCCGGGGGCGGTGCGGGATAAGTCCAGGGACATGTAGGGGAAGCCTGTGCCGCAGTAGCGGATCTCCCCGTTGATAATCACGGCCAGGTGGGTGGGGCCGATGATCCATGTGACCTGGTTATAGCCCCTGTTCCGGATGCCGCCCCGGCCGGGAAACTCGTAGAGGTCATAAAAGCAGGGCTGACGGAATACGATGGCCTCCCGGTGCAGGGCGGCCTTTGACAGGTCCTCCGAGGGCTGGTTGCCCATGTTGACGCCGAAGCCGTTCTGGCTTAGGTTGCCCAGGGAGACGCCGCCTGCGTAGTAGTCCGGCTCTGCTCCGTGGTAGAAGATCAGGCAGCCCTCCTCGGAGCCATAGCCGAACTGTTCGCCGTCCCCTCCCAGACGGAATTCTATATCCACCCGGAAGGGCAGCTTTACCGCCACATTGGTGTTGAGCACCCTGGTGCTGATCCATCCGGTGTACTCCGCCTCGCCGTTTTCCAGGATGCGGTAATGGGGATTGTTGATGGGGGACACTTTGTCCAGGGGCACGTCCGTCTCCCAGAGGACGGGGTTTCGGGCCTGAATCTCCTCTATGGTGATGGAGCCTGCAGGCAGTTCTGTGGGCTTTTCAAAACAGGCGGGGTTGGCCATGCGCCGCTTCAAGGGCACCAGGAGGCTCACCAGGTCCCGGCGTTCGTCCGGGGAGATCAGGTTCTCCAGCAGGGCGGGACGGCGCAGCCCGCCTTCGTGGGTGTAGTCGATTTCGTAAAAGGGATTGTCGTCAAAGCTTCCCACCAATCGGCCAAACTGCTAATGGTTATTTCTGCGGTTTGACAATATTGGTTATTGGTTGTACAATAAATTTAATAGACACGAGAACACTTAGCGCAACCCATGGTTTGTATAAAAGAAAAGAGGTTCTTTTGAGTATAAGAGTAGATGTCAGAAAATTTACGAAAATAGAAAAGGCTTCAATAAAAACAGGTGATTTCTCACTGTTCGTAGGCGATAATAACAGCGGGAAAACTCTGATGATGGAGCTTATGTATGGGATTGTAAATACAATATCCAATTGGAACGTGAAAATTGGTTGCGCCAAAATCACGGAGATGGAGGATATAACTTATATTCGGTTTTCCAGCGAGTGGTTTGCTGAAATGGAAAGCAGTATCAACAACTATCTGAGGGACAATAAAAGGGGATTTCTCCTGGAATGCTTTTCCATGGAAATTCCTTTGGAAGAGATAACAATACATTTTGAGGCCGCAGAGGAAGTATTTTATGTCGGTACGATTGCAGAAATGGCATACTTGGAGAAGGAGTATGCCGATGGCAATAGGGAAAATATTGCAGGTAATGTGGCAGGGACGGTGGACGAGATGAAATTGCAGCTTGCCAAATACGCCCTGTTGGACATGCTGGGATTGCCTGTGGGAAAAAGGCAGTTGTTCCTCCCAGCGGCGCGGGCCGGCCTGCAGATGCTCTACAGGAATTTTTTTGTAAACATGCAGGGAAAGTCAGGAA
>CAMQOJ010000215.1 GCA_947003375.1 uncultured Lachnospiraceae bacterium | reverse complement strand
GGGCTCGGAGATGTGTATAAGAGACAGGTTCTATGATTACTATAACACCATTCCGGCCAAAATCAATAAACAAACCATAAATTTCTATAAAAAATACACAAACTTACATGAAAAACAGCCCGGAGACCGCCCCCGGGCCGTGCTATATGCCTGTGAGAAACGCCTATTGCCTCAACACTTCCTCAATCTTCTCAATCATCTCGTCCTCCTTCAGCCGGAATTTAATCTCCACCCGCCTGGAGGCCGCCATGTCCACCTGATCCGTGAGGTTCCCCTGGTCGTCCGCAGCGTAGATCGGCTGGCTGAAGGAACGGCCGTTGACTGTAAGGACGCTCTTGAGCTGCTCTATCTTGTCCTCTGTGAGGCCGTTTTTCGGATCCATGCAGAATCTCGCTACGGAGTAGGCCCTGTTGTAGGACAGCTCCATATTGGACTCATAAGTGCCGTCCGTATCGGTATGGCCCTCGATGATGATCTCGGCTATATACTCCCGGAACTGATCCTGCATCAGTACGTCCAGATACATGGGTATGATTTCCTTCAGGGTACTGCGGCTGTCATCGGACAGCGCGGCGCTGTTGTATTTGAACAGCACGTCCGAGGAGAAGGTGATGGAGCCGGTCTGGGCATCCACGCTCATGGCCGAATTGTTGAAAGCGGACTGCAGGGCGCCGATGATGTCCGTGCGGATGCCTACGATGTCCTGTAGCTCCTGTTGGGTGGCTGTCAATTCGTTCCTGGCGTTCTCAATCTCCAGATAGGCCTTATTCAGCTCGTCCTGGGTCAGCGCGGCATCGGCATAGGCCTGCTGGAGCTCCGCCAGGGAGTTTGCAAGTTCCTGATTGGACTTCTCGATGGCAGCCCTGTACTCCTCTAAGTCCGCCCTTGCATCCTCCAAATCCTTCTTCGCGTCCTCCAGCTCCTGCCTGGCTATCCCTAAGCTATTCTGGGACTGCTCCAGGTCTACGGTCTTCTGGCGGTAGATGGCCAGGGTGATGGCGATGATCAGCACAAATATCAGAAGCAATGCCGCCATCATGTCCGAGTAGGACTGCCAATAGCTGTGCTCCTCGAAGGCCTCTCTTTTCTTTCTCCTATTTTTCGTCATCATGCAAAGCCCTCATCTGCCCAAAGGTGTACAACTGATTGCTCACGTCCCGGCTAATCTCCTCGCAGGCCGTCTCCAGCCTGCGCTTCTGCTGCTCCAGGTCGTCCGCCAGCCGTTCCTGGCGCTTGAGCATCTGCGCCATGTTTTCCTGCATGTCCCGGTTGGACCGGGCCAGAGCGTCCACCGCCTCCAGGAGCGCCTTGCCGCTCTCCGCGCCGGAGGCCTGGGCCTGGGACGTAAGCTGCAGCGCGGCACCCAGCTCCTGAAACTCCGCGCCCATCAGGGACTGGAGCTTCTCCATGAAGCTCTGGGCCATCTGCTCCAACTGCTTCGCCTGCTCTCTGGCCTGCCCCCGCTCCAGCTCCAGGAGCTCCTTCATATAGTTGGCCTGGTTGGCCTGGTACACCAGCATGGCGGCGGTGTTCTCGTCGCCGGAGCTTATGGGCGGCGCAGCGTACTGCCTGTAGGCGCTCAGGAAGTAGTTCAGCTTGCCGTAGGCATCGGCCATGATGCTGCGATAGACGAAGTTGAATATCAGGGAGAAGATGATGCCGTACACCGAGGTGTGGAAGGCCACCTTCATCCCGGACAGCAGCGGCCCCACGTTGTCGGAGATGGTATAGATGTCATCGCCGCTGAATGACCCAAGCCCCAGGGACAGCCCGATGAAGGTGCCCAGGATGCCCAGGCCGGTCATGGTTCCGGAGATAGCGGAATTGTAATGGCTGCTGCCCACCCTGTCCAGAAGCTCTTCGTTGATATAGTCCTCGATGTCGCAGCTGCCCGCGTACCTTTTCCCGATGCGGCTGTTGTTCATCTGTTGTATGAATCTGGCGAAGGCCTTCTTCAGGTTCTCCTCCTCGAAGAATTCCTTGTCCTTCTCCAGCTCACTCCACACATTCTGGTTCCCGGCCTTTTTATAGGCTTCCTTTAAGTCCCCAGCAGCATCCACCAGTTCGTCCGTCAGGCTGTTCAGCCGTATGAAGCTCACAACCGAGATCACGAACAGGATGCCGATTATCCCTAGGAAGACCCCGTTGATGACCAGGTTGCTGACGGATTCCACCTCGCCGGTGAAGACCCCGTTGATAGCCAGCACAAAGGCCACCATGGCGGCGTATACGATGAACAATCCGTAAAATAATCTACTTTTCATTGGTTCCTTTCACCTCTTTCCACCTCTGCCGGCAGCCCCTATGGGTTCCGGCAGAGGTTCTGCATAAAACGGGAGCGCTTGACTATCAAATTGTCGTTATGCAATCCCCTTTACCTCATAACCTGCCTGGGTCACCGCCCCGGTCAGCGCCTCGTCCGAGACCTCTGCCCCCAGCTCCACCGTGGCCGTCTTGGCCTCCAGGCTCATGGTGACGGCGCTTACGCCCTCTATGGCCTCCAGGGCCTTCTGCACCCTGCCCGTGCAGTGTCCGCACATCATTCCCTCGATCGTCATTACCTTTGTCATACTTTCCTTCCTTTCCGCGCTGCTTTCCGCTGCGCTGTCCACATTTTTGTCCGCTGTCTTTTCCTCTGCCTCCCGGCCCTCCCCCGGCTGCCTGCCGTCCTCTGGCTGCCCGGGGCCGTCTGTCCTCCGGACGGGAGCGAACCCGCTCTTAAAGCCCCGCAGCCGCAGGGCGTTGCCCACCACGAAGATGCTGCTCAGGCTCATGGCGGCCGCGCCGAACATGGGGTTCAATTTGATTCCAAATATAGGATACCACACTCCGGCCGCCAATGGAATCCCTATTGCGTTATAAAAGAACGCCCAGAATAGATTCTGCTTGATATTGCGGATGACGGCCCGGCTTAAGCGCACCGCCGTCACCGCGTCCCGCAGGTCGCTCTTCATCAATATGACGTCCGCGCTCTCCATGGCCACGTCCGTCCCCGCACCGATGGCCATGCCTACATCCGCCGCGGCCAGGGCGGGGGCATCGTTGATGCCGTCCCCTATCATGGCTACTTTGTGGCCCTCGGCTTTCAACTGCCGTATCTTTTTCTCCTTGTCCTGGGGCAGGACTTCCGCCACCACCTCGGCGATACCCAGCCGCCTGCGCACTGCCTCCGCAGTCCTTATGTTGTCCCCGGTGAGCATCACCACCCGGATGCCCATCTGCTGGAATTTCTGGATGGCCACATCCGAGGTAGGCTTGATTTCATCTGCTACGCCGATGCAGCCTAAAAGCCTCCCTTCCTGGACCACCAAAAGAGGTGTCATCCCCTCGTCCGCAATGTCCTGTATCCCCTGCAGCACCACAGGGTCTATGGAGATGCCGTTCTCCTCCAAATAGGCCTGGTTCCCCACCAGATATCGCGTTCCGGCCTGTGCGCCAGCATCCTTTCGCGCCAGGAAATCCTCCCGCTGCGCTTTCGTAGGCCTGCCGGCTTTCATGGCTTTCCGGGCTGCCTGCGATTCCCTCTCCCGGGAGCCCTCCTCCGGCACCAGATTCATCGACGACACAGGCCCGGCATCCTCAGGCACGAACCGCCTCGGCGGTATATCCTCTGCCAGCACCCCCTCCACGCCTCTGCCGAACACTGCCTTGAAATCCTTGATCTGCGGCAAATCCAGCTTCATGGAAGCGGCATGCTCTACCACGGCCTCCGCCAATGGATGCTCGCTCTTCTTCTCCAGGGCCGCCGCAATCTGCACCAGGGTGTATACGGACATATCCTGCACGAATACGCCCACCTGCATGCATCTAAGCTTCCCGGCTGTGATCGTCCCCGTCTTATCCATGACTACGGCATCGACTTCTCTCGCCTGCTGCAGGGCCTCCCCGGACTTGATCAATATGCCGTGGCTGGCCCCCACGCCGGTGCCCACCATGATGGCCACCGGCGTGGCCAGCCCCAGAGCACAGGGGCAGGATATCACCAGCACCGCGATGGCCGTGGAGATGGCGAACTCCGCCCCGGCCCCGGCAATCAGCCACGCCGCCAGCGTCACCAGCGCAATACCGATGACTACCGGAACGAACACCCCGGCCACCTTGTCCGCAAGCTGGGCGATGGGGGCCTTGCTGGCGCTGGCCTCCTCCACCAGACGGATAATCTGGGACAAGGTGGTGTCCTCCCCCACCCTGTCGGCCCGGCATTTCAGGAACCCGGCCTTGTTCACCGTGGCGGACACCACCCTGTCGCCCTCCCGCTTTTCCACAGGTACGCTCTCCCCCGTGATGGCCGCCTCGTCCACGCTGGAATATCCCTCCAGCACCGTGCCGTCCACCGGCACCAGGCTCCCGGGCTTCACCAGGAAGACATCGCCGCTTCGCAGCTCCTCCGTGGGAACCTCCATCTCGGTGCCGTCCTCCGAAAGCACGATGGCCGTCTTGGGCGACAGGTCCATGAGCTTGGTGATAGCCTCGCTGGTCTTGCCCTTGGAGCGGCTCTCCAGGTATTTCCCCACCGTGATCAAGGTCAATATCATGCCTGCGGACTCAAAGTACAGGTCATGGGAATACTGTTCCACCACCGCCATGTCCCCATGGCCCAGGCTGTAGCTGATTCTGTACATAGCAAAGACACCATAGACGATGGCCGCCGAAGCCCCCAGGGCAATCAGGCTGTCCATGTTCGGGGACAGATGCCGCAGTGTCTTGAATCCCACCGCAAAAAACTTCCGGTTCATGTACACGATGGGCAAAAGCAATAGGAACTGGGTCATGGCGAATGTAAGGGCATTCTCGTTCCCGTGGAAATAGCGATGTACGAAGCCCGGTATGGGCAGGCCGAACCATTCATTATACATATGATACATGGCCACGTACATCAAAGGCACCAGGAAGCCGATGGAAATACCCAGACGCCATTTCATGGCCCTGGCCTCCTCCTTGGCCTTTTTCTCCACGCTGTCCCGGCCCGCTGCCCGCGGATCCAGCGCCGCGCCGCAGGAGGCTCCCACCTCGCAGCTTTGTTTTTGGTCTTGCACCACACCGCCGCTGCTTTCCCCAGCGTCCCGGGCCCGCCCATGGGCCCCGCCGATGATCAGCACCGCGCCGTACCCGGCCTTCTCCACGGCCGCCACGATTTCCTCCCCGGTGAGGTCCTTTTGGTCATAGCTGACCTCCATGGTCTCCGTCAGCAGGTTCACCGAGGCCTTCTCCACCCCCGACAGCTTGTTCACCGCCTTCTCCACATGGGAGGAGCAGGCCGAACAGGTCATGCCGGATATATGATACCTCTCTTTCATCGCTTTTATGTCGCTCCCTTCTATAATTTATTCCCGCGAGCAATGAGTCAAGCGGCCGTGCTTGCACGGCCAGTTGGCGAATGCCGCGAGGGTCAAATACCCCGTTGCTTGCAGGCGCCCTCCGCTCTCTCAGCCCCTTCCCCCCTTGCCGCGGCTCCGCTTCGCCCTGAGCCTGTCTTTCCGCCCGGATTCCGCGCAGCCCCACGACATGAGGTTTCCCCGGCAGCCGTCATTTTAGTTTCTTCATCAGCTCCACCGCTTCGTCCACCACCGCCAGATTTCCCTTCCGAATCTCCTCCACCACGCAGGTCTCCATATGCTCCTGCAAAATCACATACGCAAAGGACTGCAGCGCGCTCTCCACCGCCGCTATCTGCGTGAGCACATCCCCGCAGTAGCGGTTCTCGTCCAGCATCTTCCCGATACCGCTCAACTGTCCCGTCATGCGGTTCAAACGGTTCTTCAGGCTTTTCAACTCCCTTTCCCCGCGAGGCGTCCCTTTCTGATGACAGCCGCAGCACGCCTCGTTTCCTGTGCTTTCTTTCCGTTCCTGTTGATTCGTAGTATTGCCTTCCGCCATCTTTCTATCCTCCAATCCCTGTTCCAACTTTGCCCTGTCCCATATCCAGATGCAAAATACCCCATGGGGGTATCTATCCTCATATCTACAGGATATACCCCCACAGGGTATCTGTCAAGTGCTATTATTCCATTTTTTGAAAAAAGGCGCCTGTCACCCCATAAGCGATGCCGCCACTACCTGGGCATAGATCCGCACCAGGAAATCATTGGGATGGTTGATGCCGTTCCCGGTCATGTCCTCGAACCTTTTCCGGGACAGGAGATACTCGCTCACTTCCGTCATAGGCGCCACCGCCACGCCCGGCGTGTCCGCCGCAATGCTCTTTAAGCTCCACTGGTACATGGGCTGGAAGCAGCCCCACCCCATTCCGTCCGGATTCGGCAGCATGGTGGCCACCAGCAGGAATTCCGCCCGGGGCGCGGATTCCCGCACCCTATGTATCATCTTTCGGATGTTGTCCTCATATCTGCGGGGCTCCACAGTCCCCCCGTCGTTCATCCCGAACCCTATCACCACCAGGTCCGGCCCATGGGCGCACACCCGTTTCTCAAGCTCTGCAAGCCCCCATGCGCTGTCGGTCCCTCCCAGCGCCGTATTCACCTCCCAAATCTCCTGATAGCCCCAGTGGGACCTCCACTCCATGGTCACAAGCTCCGACAGCCGGGGCAGAAAAGGCTCCATCTTCCAGATGCTGCTCACGTCATACCCCTCCATGATGCTGTCCCCGTAATACACCGCCTTCATGGGCCTGCGGTTTCGCAGAAGCCCTATCGTCCCGGGCAGGGCCTCCCCCTGATACCCTGGCACCGTCCCATGCCATCCGTCCTCATGGGTATAGGTCACGGCCACCTGGTGGGCCGCGTAAACGTCCCCGGCATCGAACCGGATGAACTTCCCCGCCTGCCGGCCGCTGCGGATGGTGACCGTGGCCGGCTCGGGCAGATAGAACTCCTCATATCTCCACTCAGGCATGGCCGAGCCTGGCACCCTGACCAGCATCCCATCCTCCAGGCAATAGTCCTTTCCTTCCCGATACACCGTCTTCCTGTCCAAAGAAGCGACCTCCAGAATCCTCTCCGCCCTATAGGCCAGGGGAACCGGTCGTATCCGCCCGTCCTCCCCGCCGATAAAGGCAACTGATTCCTCATACACCGTGTCCCCTGTCCAAATCGGAACCATGCGCTCTTCCTGCCATCCCATGATATCTGCCCCTCCTTCTTCTGTGGCCCGTCCATTGCAATCCGCGCGGCAGAGACGCGCCATGCCGGAAGCCAGGCCATTATGCCATTTGGCATTCCCTGTAGGAAATCAAATACCCCGCTGCAAGCAACGGGGTATCAAGCTTGCAACGCTGCAGAG
>CAMQOJ010000214.1 GCA_947003375.1 uncultured Lachnospiraceae bacterium | reverse complement strand
GCCAACTGGCCGTGCAAGCACGGCCGCTTGGCTCATTGCTCGCGGGAATAAAGGAACCGGGGACTTGATAACAATAAAACAGGAGAGCCCGTTAAAAAAGGCTTATGTGGTGGATGTGCTGAATAGGATAGGGGTGTAGGAAAGGAGCGCGAAAAAATGGAAATAAAAGATTATATGAAACTGCCATATACAAGAATGGTACAAGAGATGAATGATGAAAGCGGCCACTACTTTTATGGTAAAATTTTAGAGCTTGACGGATGCCAGAGTACGGGCGATACGCTGGAAGAGCTATACCAGAGCCTTAATGAAGCAATGGAGGGGTATTTGGAGGTAAGGCAAGAAAACAATATGCCCATTCCAGTTCCCGGGACGGCAGACAAATACAGCGGGAAATTTGTCGTGAGGCTTCCGAAGTCTTTACACCAGAAGCTTGCAATCGAAGCGGAAAAAGAGGGCGTGAGCCTTAATCAGTTGGCTGTGTATAAGTTGGCACTTTAAATGAATCGGGGACTGCGGGAGGCATTCGGCCCCACTTTTGGGGTCTATTCCTCTTCTAAAACCGCAGTTCCCGGATATCCGCCAATGTCTCTCCATAGGGCCTGTCTTTTCCGAAGAGGAGCGTAGTGCCCAGGACGAAGCCTTTCACGCCTCTGGGGGCGTACTCCAGAATCTTGTCCGCGCCGCAGGCGCCGTCCCAGTAGAGCTCGAAGTCCATGTCATCTTTCAGGGAGAGGAGCTTGGTAATCTTCTTGCCTACGTAGGGCAGATACATCTGGCCCGCGTTGCCAGGATTCACGGACATGACCAGGACTTTTTTGACGATGCGCAGCATCTCCATGACGGTCTCTACGGAGGTGCCGGGGTTGATGGCGATGCCGGGTATCATCCCGGCGTTGATGATGGCCTGGAGGGTGGTGGAGGGGTGGTATTCCGCCTCCGGGTGGATGTAGACTGTGTCGCCTTTCCGCAGATGCTCCAGGAAGATGCCGATGCGGTTGTTGGGGTGCTCTATCATCAGGTGCACGTCCAGAGGCTTTGACGTGGCGGAGGCGATGTAGCGCATGTCGTTCAAGGACATGGCGAAGTTGGGGACGTAGCGGCCGTCCATGATGTCGATGTGGAAGGAGTCGATGCCGCCTGCTTCCAGGTTTTTCACTTCCTGCTCCAGGTGGCCGTAGTTGGCGCACATCATGGAGGCTGTGAGTTCGATGTTCATGAATATCTCCTTACTTTTATCTGATTGCTTCAATCTCCGTATTTCTGTTTGCCACATTTTTAGCCGGAGTTAATCTCAATCCAGAAAGCTTTTATCCGAATAGACTGTCTTGTATCTCTCTCTGTTCTTTTCAAAAAAGAAAGAGATCAGACGCTCCGAGAGGAATCCCGGATACCGGTTCCCATAACCATCCTCCCTGGTTCCGCCATGCTCCGCTACCGCGAACAGAATGGGGAACAGCCATCCGCATAATTCATCCAGCACTTCCCTGCGCATGATGAACATATTGCAGGGCGAATACAGGCTTCCCTCAAAAAATGTCTCCGCTTGTTCAGCCTCCTGCGAATCTCTCTCCCTCAGATATGCCATCATATAGTCCCAATCCACAGAATCGTGGCGCTTCTTGAAATTCTCCCTGAGGTTAGGCATCACATACAGTGGAACAGGCAGGATGACGTCCACCCTGTCCGCCAGCATGCGTCCTATCCAGTCCGGCGGCAGGATAAAATGTCTGCGGTAGTGCGCCAAGCCGACAATATTTTCATCCGCATTCTTCCAAATCCAATAAAGGGCAGTCAATTCGCAGAATTGTCTATTCTTAGTTGAAATGTTATCGCCGATGTCATCTGTGACCAGACAGCCCGGAAGACGTCTCCCGGTCAATGCCGCCCCCACCTGAATCAGCTTTTCATAAGGTTCCTCTCTGTATTGCCGCCTCAATGGAGCGTCGTGAATGGATTTCGCCACGTATACGGCCGCCGATGTCCTGTCTTCCATGGCCTTCAGATTCCCAATTTTTAGGAATTCGCGTCCCCTTTCTGCGAAATGCCTTTCCATGTAAGCATTTCGCAGCCGGATGTCCAAGCCTGCATCCATTGGGATTATCTTTTCGAATCCGAAATTCCTCAGTTCTCTTGCTATTTCCTCATGATAAATTCCCCTCGTCCCTATGTAGACCGGGTATTTTGTACAAAGCCTGCCCGCCTCGAGCCTTATGACGGGAATATCCCCTATCTCTTCTGGATTGGGTTCTTCATTATTATAGAGGTACGCCTCTACGGAAAGACCGGGGTATAATGTCTGCAGATATACTGCCGTTGTCTGCGCCCTGGAATGCGCGCCAAAAATATAAATCCTGTCTGCCATTTCAACCTTCTCCCAAACCCCTAAAACCGATTTGCGCATTCCCTGACCTTCTCCAAATACGAATGTCCATGCCGTTCATCCGGCTCCAGATAGTTCCCTTCCCCCCACTCATTCCACGCATTGAGGAAGACATACCCGTTTCCTTCCTCCCTGCTCTGCCGAAGAGCCGCCTGCAGATACCTCCCGAACTTCTCCGGGGCGGAGCCTCTGGTCACCACTGCCCTGGTGCCTCGCCTGGGGGAATCATCGTAATCCACGAATACTGTCCGGAAATGGTTCTTTTCATGGGGCGTCCTGAGCATTTCCCTGTTTATTGCATCGTATTGAATGGCTTTTACCGCAAATCGGTTCCAGAGCCATCCTCCCTTTTCTTTCGGCGCGACAGCGGATTCCGTTCCCAGCCTCTCGGATTTCGTCCGGTTCGGTTCAAAGTCAACGGATCCGTCTACCCATATGCTCTTTGCCACATGTTCCCGGCACACATTCATGGAGACGATAAACAGCCCCTGGAATCCGTCTTCCCTGGCCCTTGTGTTCCAATAGCGAATCATGTCGTTGAAATGCGGGATGTTCCGCAGCCTGTAGATGAGCAGCATGGGGCGGCCTCCCTCTTTTATATATCTCCCGTCATGGAAAAAGGGGCGGAAATACGCATAGTGCCTGCTCCATTCCTCCTCCCCGCCATAGGTCTGGGGAATCAGGATTTCCTTGTTTCCTCCGGCCCCATGCCAGGTCTTCGTCCATGGCTCATTGGCCCAGGCGAAGCAGTAATGGAAGTCAATCCCCTCGTTTCCCAGCAGACGCTGCGCAGGTTTTTCCAATACAAGTCGGCCGTTGAACCAGTAATGGTAAAGGCAGAAGCCGTAGATGCCATACTTCCGGGCCAGGGAGGTCTGCCATTCCATGACGCCGTCGTCCAGCAGGTTATAGTAGTTCCCGCCCAGCGGAATTCTGGGCTGGTTATGGCCCAAAAACAGGGGCTTGCTTTTCGTTACATTAGTCCATTCCGTAAATCCTCTTCCCCATGCGTCATTATTCTCCGGTATCTCATGAAACTGGGGCAGATAAAATGAAATTATTTTCATGTCCTCACACGCTCCATACCACTTCTTCTATTGAGACCACAGGGCAGGCCACTTTTCCTGACAGATCCTTTTTAATGGCTTCTAATGCATAATACGGGGTTACAATCACGGCATCTACTTCAGGCAGACTGTCTTCCTGGGGAGAATAGACTTCGGCAATCCTGGAAATGGAGCAGCCGGCGTCCCTGTCGATGCCATAGACGATTTCCACGCCGCTTCCCGCCAAATCCTCTGTCAGGCGGTTCGCTAGCTCAGCCATGCCGTAGATTGCAATACGGCTGTAGCCCATCTCCAGAAAATATCCGGCCAGACTCTTACCCTCGTTTTTGACTTCCAGCCAGTGGTTCAGCAGTTGGTAGTTGTCCGAAAGCTTGTTGTTGGCAGACAGCAATGCCCCTTTCTCTTTCTTATGCCTCTTCCGCAGGACAGCGCCCACGGTCAGGGCTCCCACTGCTGCCAGGCCAATTATCCATTTTCCGTATTTCATCTGTTCTCACTTGTCCCTTTCTTCACCGTCTATGAGAGTCTGGGGCTGCTCCCAGATTATTTTTTCCGGCGCGATTCCCATTTCCGTCAGGGAAGAAATGATTCCCTCCGCGTTATTTCTGAACTTCACCGCTATGATAATCTTATCGAATGCCTGACTCTTCAGACACTCCACATCCTGAACCTGCAGTCCCTCCCTTTGCAGCTTCTCATACTGCCTGTCCACCCACAGGACTGCCTGTCCCGGGCGGGTCAATTTAAAGAAGCGGTAAAAGGACTTTCCCACTTCACCGGCTCCATACAGGACTACTTTGTCGTCAGGCCGGATGCTTTTGAACGGTGGGATGTAATAGGGTACCTTGTTCTTCAGGTTCAGACCCATCATATAGTTCAGACCATATATGGCGCGGTCTGCGACGAACATGTCCAATCGATGCTTTAACCTGTCAGACCCAGCGCTTGCCTGCTGACTGACAGACTGATAAAATGCCATCAGCTGTTCCAGATATTGCGGGTCTGTACTGTGGCAGGCGGAGCCGCTCCTTTGCCGATAGTAGTAAAACGGTTCATTGATTATCACGATTCCTTTTGCCTGCAGAACACATAAAAATCCCAATGCCAAATCTTCAAAATACCGGAGTCCTTGATTCACGTTTCCGTAATTCTGTAATATCAGTTCCCTGGCGAACAGTTTGTCACACAAGTTCAATGGAACGCCTGATTCTGCGCCAATCTGGTCAAATAAATTATCTGACAGGTCAGCTATTTGGCAGTCCGCATAATAACCTGCGGCTATCACATCGTTTTCCGCGAAGCACACTCCCGTGGCATCGCTGTAGATATTCTTTTTGCAGACGGCCACTTCCGCATCGTACCTTTTCAGCAGCCCATGCAGCTCCTGATACATCCGCTCCGAAATCCAGTCGTCTCCGTCAACAAAACCGATGTACTTCCCCTGAGCCTGTTCGATGCCTGCGTTCCTGGCGGCAAGGGCTCCCTGGTTCTGTTGATGGACTACAATGATGCGGGAATCCCTCTCCCTGTAAGCTTCACAAATCTCTCCTGTGCCGTCTGTGGAGCCGTCGTCTATCAGAATGATTTCCAGGTTGGGGTATGTCTGTCCCAAAATGCTGTCCAGACATTTCCCGATATACTGTTCAACATTATACGCAGGGACGATTACGCTGATTAAGTCATCCATTCCGCCCATTTCCTCCGTTCCGACTATATCGTTTCTTCCAGCTATACCGCTCGTTTCAGCCTTTCTGTCCAGGCCGCTGTTCCAATCACTCTGTCCATACCGCTCATTTCTGTCATTTGTTCCGGCTGTGCTCTCCAGGCCGTCCGGCCCGGTTTCACCCCAGATAATATTTCATCAGCTCTTCTATATGTTCTTCCATGGTAGGCAGCTTGGGCGCTCCGAGCCAATATTCGCCTAAACGTTCCGGATTTGCCGTAAAGGCGCTTAATTTTTCGTTGAAGTCCTCCACATCTCCGGCGCGGAAGCAGAAATCCTTTGACAAAGTAAGTTCTTTCGCCCCGCCAAGGTGGCTTGTGAGTATGGGGATTCCGTAGGCTTTCAGTTCGATGGCCACCTGCGGGAGGTTGTCCTCCCACAAATGGGGCACTATGCCAAGCTGCACATCCGTAAGTATCTCCGGCAGGTCTTCATGTGTATATCCGTCGTAGACTCTGATTCCTGCCATGGTTTTGCGCAGACTCTCAATCCGCGCCTGCGTCTCCCTGTCTGTAATCTTTACGGCAAGCGTCAGTTTCATTTTCGCTGCTGTTTCTGGCGGCAGTTTCTCCAATGCGTCCATCAGGAAGAAGAAGCCTTTCACCTTTCTCATATAGCCAAGGTAGCAGATGTGGAAAGCGTCTTTTACACAGGGATAGGCTCCCGTCCCTCTCTGCCTGGATGCGGCCTCCGTTCCGATATAGCTCACTGCCAGCTTTTCCCTCTTCACCCCAAAGCTTAGGGCAATATCTGCCGTCCTTTGCGAAACGGCCAGAATCGCGTCCATGTATTGGTTTAAATGACTTACGTTATCTTTCCGGAAACGTTCAAAGGCCTTTTGCAGCAGCGCCTTTTTCCTTTCGGGGATTCTGCCGTCCCGCCATCTGTCATATTTGCCGCAGCCGTCTTCCACAACGCTCTGCAGCCTTTCCCAAAAGGGGCTGACGTGCCCCTCCCGGTGTCTTCTGTAGGCAATCCACTGGTTGAACACCACTTTCCACCTGTGCACATCCCTGGGCATACAGTCGATGCAGCAGGCTCCGCAGTCCCTTTCTCCGCAGTTCTCGGCATCCGCTTTCCACAGCATGACCTGGGGGCAAAAGGGATAGTAATTGTGCAGGGAATAGATGAACCTGGTCTTGGGAAACTGTTCTTTCAGTTCAAGCACTCCCAGGGACAGACCCTCCAGGTTCTGGAAATGCACGATATCAAACTTTTTCTTTTCCAGGAACTTTCCTACCGTTTTCTTCAGTTCCGTGTCTTTGCTGATTATCCAGGGACAGGGAAAGCTCAAACGGGCGGAGGACAGCACGGGGGAATTCACAATCTGATAGCTCCTGCAGGCATCTCCGAGCATATTCTCCACAGATTCGATAAAAGTACCGCGCCTGCTTGGGTCATAGGCTCTGCCGGAACTCAGGAAACAGACTTCCCAGTCCCCTCTCTCCGACAGGTGGCTTATTAGGTTCCTTGTATATACGGTCACCCCGCCGCCCTTATTCTCTTTCTCGTCAAACGCTATCCAGTTATAGATTAGAATCTTCTTCATACGTCCCTATGTAAAGAGGTTCCCGCCCCTTTTCTCCAGTTCCCACATGTAGTAATTTTCCACCATGTCTATCCTGTCCGCCTTATGGGCATACTGTATCGTCCCTAAGTCCACGATGGGGCTCTTCATTACCGGATGTTCCAGCACTTCCCTTAATTCGACTTTCGGCGTGGTTCCGTCCGGCTCCATCATGCTGATTTGGGCGAATTCTTCCGCCGTGTAGGTTCCCCAGTTGAGGATTTTCGTAAAAAAGACTTCATCCACTCCCAGCGCCTCTCCCCATTGCACAAAAGGCACCATCTCCTGGTAGTTGTCCCTCTGTACCACAAAGTTCATCCGGAAATAGCGCAGCTCCCCCTTTTTCCTTAGGTCTGCAGCGAACTCCATATTTTGCTTTAACGTATCGAAGTTTCCGTTTCTGCGGATACGTTCGTAGGTCTGTTTTGAAGCCGCGTCTATGGATACTGTCAGCATAATCCTGCCGGTCTTATTCTTTTTGAACCTTTCCCAATTCACTGGGGTGAACAGCA
>CAMQOJ010000213.1 GCA_947003375.1 uncultured Lachnospiraceae bacterium | reverse complement strand
GCGGGAACCAGAATGTGGAGGCAAGCTTTGACGGCAGCCATGTCATACCGCTGGGGACGGGAGACAGGCTGCGGATCGTAAGGTCGGAGGAGACCACGGAATTCTTGAAGCTGGGTCAGGGCAGCTTTCTGGACGTGCTCCACAGAAAGATGAAAGAATAGCGTGTAAAGAACTTCTGCGTTACGCACAGAAGAATGCCCATAGTGGGGCATTCTCCGGACTTGCGGCAGATTAAGGGACCAGGAGCCTGACAGAGGGGGAAGGGACATGAAGGAGAACAGGCAGGACAAGATGCTGGAGATCATTCGCAACTACGATGTGGGAACCCAGGAGGAGCTGGCCGGGAGGCTGCGGGAGGCGGGCTTTTCCGTGACCCAGGCCACGGTCTCCAGGGACATCCGGGAGCTGAAGCTGTCCAAGGTGCCCACAGCGGAGGGAGGGCAGAAATATGTGGCGCTGGAGCAGGAGGAGGGAGGCCGGGGAGACCGGTTCATCCGTGTCCTGCAGGATGCCTTTTCTTCCATGGCCACCGCCCAGAACCTGCTGGTGGTCAGGACAGTGTCCGGTATGGCCATGGCGGCGGCCACCGCCATGGACGCCCTGCAGTTTCCCGAGGTGGTGGGCTGCGTCGCCGGGGATGACACCATCTTCGTGGCCACCCATACAGTAGAGGAAGCACAGGCGCTGATGGAAAAAATCAGATCCATCACAGCGTAACGGCCGGACTCTTGCTCCCATGGGGCGGTGGGGAGAGTCCGACGGCTTACAGGCAGATGTGCCGGAGAGGGTGAATCTGGCGGGGCCGGATGCCCCGGCTTGGGAAGGGCCGGGGCGTGCGGCGGGCCAAAAGCCTGAAAGGAGAAAGAAGATGCTGACTAGCTTGCATGTGAAGAACCTGGCATTGATGGAAGAGACGGAGGTGGAGTTCGGCGAGGGCCTGAACATCCTCACCGGAGAGACCGGCGCGGGGAAATCCCTGCTGATCGGGAGCGTGAACCTGGCCCTCGGTGGGAAGTTCGAGCGGGAGATGCTGCGCAAGGGGGCGGAGAGCGCCCTTGTGGAGCTGGTCTTCACCGGAAATGAGCGCGTCCGCGGGAAGCTGGAGGAGCTGGAGCTGGAGCAATCGGAAGACGGGACCGTAGCCATCAGCCGCAAGATCAGCGTGGGGAAGAATGTGTACCGCATCAACGGCGAGACCGTCACCGCGAAGCAGGTGAAGGAGCTGGCGGAGCTTTTGATAGACATCCACGGCCAGCATGAGCACCAGTCTTTGCTGCACAAAAAGAAGCACATGGAGATTCTGGACGCCTACTGCGGCGGGAAGCTTGCGAAGGAGGCGGAGGCGGTGGCTGTGGCCTACAGGGAGTGCCGGGAGCTGGAGCGCTCCCTGGAGGAAGAGGCCATGGACGAGGAAGCCAAGGCCAGGGAACAGGCGCTGGCCCGGTTCGAGCTCCAGGAGATCGAGCAGGCCCATCTGGTGCCCGGTGAGGACGAGGAGCTGGAGCAGCGCTACCGCATCATGGTGAACGGCAAGAGGATTACCGAAAACCTGTCAGAAAGCTATCAGTACACCGGCAGCGACTTCGAGGGAGGAGCGGGAGGCGCCCTGAGCCGCGCCCTGCGCGCCCTGCGCAACGTGTCGGGGCTGGACGGCCGCCTGGGAGAGCTGGAGGGGGAACTGGCGGAGATCGACAATCTGCTGGCGGACTACAACCGGGACCTGGCCCAGTACATGGAGGACTGCGAGTTCGACGACGAGGAGTATGCCGCCGTGGAGGAGCGGCTGAACCTCCTGAACCGCCTGAAGGAAAAATACGGGAACACCCTGGAGGCAGTGATCGCCTACGGGGAGGGGCGGCAGAAGCTCCTGGACAAGCTGGAGGACTACGACGCCTATATCGAAGGGCTGAACCGGCGCCTGGCCGCGGCCAGGGCAAACCTGGAGGAGAGCTGCGGCAGGCTTTCCAAGATCCGCAGGAAGCATGCCGCCGTGCTGACGAAGCAGTTGAAGGAGGCCCTGGTGAACCTGAACTTTGCCACGGTGGAATTCGAGATTGCCATAGACCGGGCCAAGACCGTCACCGCAAAGGGCTACGATGATGTGGAGTTCCTGATTTCCACCAATCCCGGCGAGGGCGTGAGGGCCTTGAGCCAGGTGGCCAGCGGCGGCGAGCTGTCCCGCATCATGCTGGCCATCAAGACCGTGCTGGCCGGCAGGGACGACATCGACACCCTGATATTCGATGAAATCGATACGGGCATCAGCGGAAGGACGGCCTGGCGGGTGTCCGAGCAGCTCGACACCGTGGCCCATGCCCACCAGGTGCTGTGCATCACCCATCTGCCCCAGATAGCCGCCATGGCGGACAGGCATTTCGTCATTGAGAAAAGCAGCACCCAGGACAATACCATCACCGACATCCGCCTGCTGGAAGAGGAGGAGAGCCTGGGAGAGCTGGCAAGGCTATTGGGCAGCGATACATTGACCCCGGCCGCCCTGTCCAACGCCAGGGACATGCGCCTGCAGGCTGCCGCCCATAAATCCCATTCAAAATAATTTGCCGGACAAAAATTTCATAAGCTAAAAATTCCGGAAGCTAAAAATTCCAGAAGCTGCTGGAATGAAACCGGAAAAAATCTCACATACTATACACGAAAAAAGACTCTCAGAGGGTCTTTTTTTGTACGGACAGGCAATCGGAGGTCTGCAGCCGGCGCGGCATGCGGCCAGCAGGGCGAGTGGTGGAGAGGGGCATCCCCACGCTCGATCGGGAGGAAATCGATTCGGAGGAGTATGTGGATATGGGATGGAAGGACAAGGGGAACATACAGGATATAGAGGACATCAGGAAAAGGGCCGCCAGGTGCGGAAGAAGGGAGAGCGGACAGGACGAGGCCGTCAAAAGGCAGGCGGGGGAGGACATGGTGATTCTGCTCCAGAATTGGAAGCAGCGGCTTCGGCGCTACCGGATCTACAGATTCTTCCTGGGCCTGTCGCTGGCCGCGAGCTGTACGGCGCTGGCGGCCATGCTGTATTACCAGATCGACAGCAGCATCCCCTCTGTGATCAATGTGCGGGCCGGTGAAGCGGAATCCCTCCATCTGGGCATCCCGGCCAGGGGAGAGATCGTCAGCGTAAGCGACCAGGGGGTCAGCAATATCCCCCAGGGGGCAGTGGACATAGATTTGAGCAAGACATTCACCCTGAAGACAGCGCTGGAGTCGGGCTACCAGATGCAGGTGAAGCTCTTCGGCTTCATCACGCTGAAGAATGTGGACATCCAGGTCATCGAGGACCAGGAGCTGATCCCTGTGGGCGCGCCCATTGGCATCTATGTGAAGACGGACGGCGTCCTCGTAGTGGGCACGGGGGAATTCCAGGGGCCGGACGGCGTCAGCTATTCCCCGGGGAAATACATCCTGAAATCCAGCGATTATGTCCGGAAGGTGAACGGCCAGGCAGTGACGGAAAAAGATGATTTCATCCAGCGCATGAAGGACAGCGGCGGCCAGCCCGTGGTATTGACCATAGAGCGGGAGGGCGAGCTCATGGACGTGGAGATCACGCCCCAGCAGGATGCCACGGGCGACTACAAGATTGGAGTGTGGGTGCGGGACAACGCCCAGGGGGTGGGCACCATGACCTACATCGACAGCCAGGGCAATTTCGGGGCTCTGGGCCATGGCATCACGGATGTGGACACCAGCACCCTGATGCACATGGAGGGCGGCACCCTCTACCAGACGGACATCGTGGACATCCACAAGGGCTCCTCCGGAAACCCAGGGGAGATGACGGGCATGATCATCTATTCCGACGAGCGCATCCTGGGGGAGATCACGGACAACAGCAACCGGGGAATCTTCGGGGTCTGCAACGCCAGGGCGCTGGAGATGGGGTTCAGGGAGCCTCTGCCCATCGGCCTGAAGCAGGAGATTGAGACCGGAATGGCCCAGATTCTCTGCACCGCGGACGGCATGACCAGATACTATGACGTGGAGATAACGGCGGTGCATTTAGACCGCGACAATGTGAACCGGGGGATAGAGCTCACAGTGACGGATCCGGACCTCCTGGCGCTGACGGGGGGGATCGTCCAGGGCATGAGCGGCAGCCCCATCATCCAGAACGGGAAGTTCATCGGGGCGGTGACCCATGTGCTGGTGCAGGATTCCAGGAAGGGGTATGGGATTTTTATTGAGAATATGTTGGAGCATTGAGGGTGGGCAGTATAGCATAAAAAGGAGCGCAATAGGGAGAAGCTTCATCGTTGTGCTCCTTCCCTTTTCTGCTATGTCTCAGAAAGGAGAATGAAAGCCTAAGGCTGTAACAGGGATAACTTTTCATTGTGGCATCTTCAAAAGTATGATATCATGAATGTGTAATCAGCAGACAGGACTTGTTTCTTTATTGATATTGTGGAGAGTGTTCAGAAATAACGCTGGATTGTACATTTTCTGAATGGCAGGGAGATTTCAAAATGATTGATTTTGCTCCGGGAATGCGAACTATCATCCGGGATGAAGAATGGATGGTCAAAAAGACAGAGACCAACAGCCTTGGCAATAAGACCTTGTATTGTATCGGCATTTCACCGTTGGTAAAAGACAGGGAAGCAATCTTTCTCGCCGACCTGGAGCAGATTCAGATTGTGAATCCCGCTGAGGTAAAGCTGATAGCAGACAATTCGCCGTTTTATATAAGGGCGCTGCTGTATCTGGAAAGCCAATGGCGCCAACAGATTCCAACGGATGTAAATTTACATATAGGCCATCAGGCCGCAATGGATTTGATGCCCTACCAGCTGGATCCGGCAAAGCTTGCCCTACAGCGCCCCAGACAGAGAATACTGATTGCGGATACAGTGGGGCTTGGCAAGATTCTTGAAGCGGGCATATTGATGACCGAACTCATTTTCCCGGGGAAAAGGGAAGAGAATCCTTGTAGTTACAGTCAAGAGCATGATGACGCAGTTCCAGAAAGAAATGTGGAACCGTTTCACCATTCCCTTCTATCGATACACTGAAACGGGATGTGGAGTACCGCACCCATTTGGAAAATGCATATTGGGATATTATCGTTATCGATGAAGCGCAGAATGTGGCGGATCGGGGAGACCATCAGGCACAGCGTTCCCGCCTGGCAAAACTATTGGCGGATCGCAGCGATACGATGATTATGCTGTCGGCCACACCCCATGACGGCAGGGCGAAAAGTTTTGCGTCATTGATGAATATGCTGGATCCCACTGCCATTGCGGATCCCCAGAATTATACGCCTGACGATATTAAGGGGCTCTGCATCCGGCGGTTCAAAAAGGATGTGAAAGATCAGGTCAGCGGCTCTTTCCTGGACAGAAGAATCACCCTTGAGCGCTGCCATGCTTCCGCAGAGGAGGAGCATGCTTTTGCTGTCTTTGCCGAAATGCAGCTGGAAATGGATTTTGGGAAAACCAGGGGGACAGGCCAGCTGTTCAAGACCAGCCTGGAGAAATCCCTGTTCTCAAGCCCGGCGGCCTGTATCAAGAGCATTGAAGCGAGACTAAAAAAGCTACATCAGAATATAACACAGACGACATCAGGGATATTTGCCTGTTGGAGAAATTAAAATCAGCATTGGAAGCAATCGCGCCTGGGAAATTCACCCGTTACCAGAAGCTTCTTGAACTGCTGCGCAGCAAAGAGTATGGATGGAACCCGGCGGATACCGGTGACAGGGTAGTTCTTTTTACGGAGCGCATCGAAACCATGAAATATCTTGCGGAAAGGCTGCGCCAGGATTTGGGCTTAAAAGCAGATGCCATCCAGGAGATTTCCGGAGGAATGAGCGATGCCGAACAGCAGAGGATTGTGGAGGAGTTCGGTCGTACAGAATCGCCTGTCCGTGTGCTTGTTGCGTCCGATGTGGCCTCAGAGGGGCTGAATCTTCATTACCTGAGCCATCGTCTGATTCATTTCGATATTCCCTGGTCATTGATGGTGTTTCAGCAGAGGAACGGGCGCATAGACCGCTATGGCCAGCAGCAGCGTCCCGACATCCGTTATATGCTGATAGAAAGTGATAATAAACGAATCAAGGGAGATATGCACATCATAGAAATTCTGATTACCAAAGAAGAACAGGCGTTGAAGAATATTGGAGACCCTTCGCTGCTGTTGGGCAAGTTTACCATTGAGGACGAAGAACTGGTAGTCTTCGAGGCAATCGAGAGCGGCTCCGATGCGGAATCCTTTGAACAGGCTTTGGACACCGGAGAAGAAAGCTTTGACCCCTTTGAAGCTTTGATGGCAGCTGCCAGTGAGACGGAGGAGGAAAGTGAAAAGAAGTCAAGCACTGTTACGGATGAGACATTATTCTCGGATATAGATTACCTGTATCAGGCTCTTACCTATCTGAATCAGACAGAAAGCCATCCAGTGGAAAAACTGCAGACGGTTTCCGGCCTGGACGTGAAGCTGACGCCGGATATGGTTCGCCGCCTGAAGGCTGTCATACCGGAAGAAGCCCTTCCTCAGGGAGAGACGCTGCGCGTTTCTGACGATAAAGCTTTCTGCATGGAACAGATGAGGAGCAGCATGCAGAATTTAAAATCCACGCCTCTGGTCGATGAATGGTTTCGGGCTGCGGTATCGGGACGGACAGTTTGAAAAAGTCATGAACATGGATGAAGTCATTCAGACAGTGGGGCTCGGCAGTTCCGGAATTCCGAATACGGACTGTATCACCGAAGCCAGAATCTACGCTGCGGGCAGCCTTCTCAAAAACGTAGTGGAGCAGGCCGGGATGTATTTGGAGGAACACTACAGGATATATCAGGCGGAAATGAATCCGCTGCTGGAGGAAGAAGTGGATAAGCTGATTGGACTGCAGGAGAAGCACAAGGAGTACTATCAGCATACCCTATTCGAACAGGAGCGTCGGCTCAAAGAGCAGGAACGCCGGGTGGACGAGTTGTTTGACCAGTTTATGAAATGGGTCACAGAGACCTTGACGATACAGAATAATCCTTATATCAGGATTGTGGCTGTACTTATGGGGGTATCGCAATGAGCATGGATTTAACAGGTATCACCAATAAGAACGAATATTACACCAACCATTATTTTTCCACCGTGTTTGAAGAAAACACCGACGCTGCCATAAGTGGTTGGAATGCGGCAGCGAAAGAGTCCGAAGAAGTCCGCACGCCCTGGTCGCTTTTGCGCCAGAACGCAAGACAGTATATTCACATAGGCGCGGATATGGGTATCGGG
>CAMQOJ010000212.1 GCA_947003375.1 uncultured Lachnospiraceae bacterium | reverse complement strand
GCCTCCGCCAGCAGCCAGCGGAACCTTCCATAAAGCATGGACTCATTATAGCGGCTGCTCTTGGGGCTATGGAGGAAATGGCTTTCCAAAGCCGCACCCTGAAGATGATTCTTGTGGTATGCCTGAAGTTCTTCCAGAAGCGACCCTGAGGCCACCACGATGCGGCTGACATCGTTCTTTCCATGAAGTATCGTGATCCTGCCGGTCTGGAACTCGATGTCCCCCACTTTCAGGTCCTGGACCTCCGATTTTCGGAATCCACAACAGTAATACAGCAGCATTGCCATGCGGAACGTGTCGCTGTCATATCCCGGGATATCCCGGCACAGCCTTGAAAGCACCAGGAACATCCTGTCGGTCTCATCCCTGGAAAATACATATGGGATGAAATCGCTTTTAAAGATCCGTGTGTCGTCATGTCCCGTATAGATATCTTCATACCCGAGCTGCACGAGATAAGCTGCAAATCCACGGATGGCATTCTGGCGCTTCTGGGTTGTTGTCGCCTTCTCCTGCGGCCTTGGGGCTGTCCAGGCATCGTACATCTCCCGTGTGACCTTCACTTCCTGTATCCCCATTTCAAGAAAGAACAGGTCCATCTCCCTGAGCCGGTAGACAAATGGGCCATGGAGCTCATACCCCTGCCCCCTTTTATAAGCAATATACCCCATGATCTGCTCCCTGAAAGGGCTCCTAAACTGTGGGAGCCCGTTTATCTTTTTCATCTTATCAGGCATTGGGTACCTCCAGGGAGATCTCTTTCAGATGGGCCTCATCCACCGTAAGGTAGACCTCTGTCGTCCTGGTGCTGGAATGCCCCATGATGTTTGCAATCGCGCTGATAGGGACATCCTCAGACAGAAGGTTCGTCGCCAGGCTGTGGCGCAGGGCATGCGGCCCATGGTGCCTTCCTTCATAGCATATCCCTGAGGCCTGCATGCACTTCTCCACCATACGGAACATGGAGGATGTGCAGCTATATCTTGTATAAGGGGCATACATTGTCACAAAGATGTGTTCCGGGTCAGCGCTTTCATGGCGCCCGTTCCGGATATAGTCGATTAATGGGAACTTCACTTCGTCAAGGAGGGGAAGCGTCAGCAGGTTCCCTGTCTTCTGCTGGACATAGGAAATCCTCCCTTTTTCTCAGTCGATATCGCGGAAGCGCCGGGCAATGACATCGCCCACCCTCATGCCCAGATAGGCAAGCAGGCAGATGGCTGCATACATACATTTCCCGGAAGGGGTCTGTGTATCCACACAGGAAAGGAGCTGCTGTATCTCCTCTTTGGAATAATAGGAGAGCAGCTTGTTGCGGGGATCCTTGCGGATCAGGGGGAACATCTGCCTTCCTGAAAAAGGGACATACCGTTTCTCAAACATCCAGTCATAGGCCTCCCGGAGGTTGGTCCTGGTGACACGTAGCGTCGCAGGCGCATAACTGGTCAGAGTGGAAATGTATTCATGGACCGTATCGTGCCTGATCTGGGAAAGTTCTGTGATATCATGTTTTTCAAGATATTCAAGATACTTCGTAAATGACCATATCTTGCGCTCCCGTGTCTTTAGCCCGATGGGCATGCAGTTGACATGGCCAACAAACTCCCGATAGACTGTCTCATAAATGAGAGGGATCTGTGTGGTAGATCCTTTCTGATGGGTCTTTTTGTAGCTGCCGAACTCATGGAATTCGAACAGGATAAGGAGCGGACGCCGCAGGACGGTCTGGAAACGGGAGGTCGTATTGTAATAGTCGAACCCAAAGCTCTCGCGCACGAACTCTACTGCCACAGGAACGGTAATGGCTTCAATGCCTTGCCTGTTGCAGTAATTGCCAAAATGTTCAAGGATCCATGTGGTATCATCGATTCTGGCCTGGCTGTATCCATCTGATTTCATCTTTTCGATGAGAGCGGATGTCCCAGCGGGTAAATCTTTTGTTTTCATCATGAAAACCTCCTTGAGTTTATTTGCAACGATAGGTGATATCACCGGAACAATTTGACATTTTCGCTCCGCTGTTCTATGATGAATTTATACGAGACAGCGACATGGATAAGGAGAACACACACATGGCAGGAAAGGATGCAAATGACATTACCTATGATTCCATGACAGGGCTTAAGGACAGGGTGACCTTTTTCGCGGATGTGCGCAGAAGCGCCGCTGCCGGACAGGGCAGGGACATGGTGCTGGTACAACTGACTCAGCTCATGCGGATCAACAGGAAGCATGGCGCCACGGTGGGGGACGGGCTGCTCCGGGCCATAGCGGGATACCTGGGCGCAGTGGATCCGGCATACAGCGCCTACCGGATTGCCAATTCCCGGCTGACACTTCTGGGGCCGGAGGGTGACGGGGCCCAGATGGAGGAGCTGACGGCGCGGATTCAGAAGCGGTTTCAGGAGCCTTGGCCCATAGAGGACAGGGGAGAGCTGCATGAGGTCCAGGCGAAGGCTTTCGTCGTTCACTTTCCGCTGAAGCTGCGGGATACGGAGAATGACCTGGTGGACAAGATGAACTATGCGGTCTCCGTGTTCCAGGCCAAGGCCAGGGAGGGCGTGCTTTTTTTCGGCGAGGGGCTGAATGAGGACATGCTGTACAGGCGGTACGTGATGGAGGAGGTCCGGTATGCGGTGGAGAGAGGGACCTTCCAGATATACTATCAGCCTATCTATGACTGCGTGGAGGGAAGGTTCACATCGGCGGAGTCGCTGGTCAGGCTGGTGGCCAGGGACGGCGCTTTCCTCTTCCCGGGAGAGTTCATCCCCATGGCGGAGGAGAACGGGCTGATTGACGGGATCAGCTGGATCGTGCTGGAGAAGGTGTGCCGCTTTCTGGGAGGGCATCCGGGCCTGCCGATCGGGACGGTGTCGGTGAATATGACAGGCCAGCAGATTCTGGATCCTACGTTCATCAGACGCATTGAGGAAAATCTGGAGAGATACCGTCTGGACGGCTCCCGCCTGCGGATTGAGATTACTGAGAGGACTGTGACGGACGACTTCGCGGAGGTCAGGAAGGTGATGGAATGCCTGGCCGCGAAGGGGATTCAATTCTACCTGGACGACTTCGGGACAGGCTATTCCAATCTGGCCAGCGTGCTGGCGCTGCCCTTTGAGGTAATCAAATTCGACCAGTCCCTGATACGGATGATGGTCGAGACGGACAAGGGGCTGAAGACGATTGGTCTGCTGGCGGAAATCATGCATGAAAATGACTGCAGCATCGTGGCAGAGGGCGTTGAGACGGAGGTTCAGGTGCGGAGCGCGCAGGAGCGCAGGCTGGACAGGATTCAGGGATTCTATTATGCCAAGCCCATGCCGGAGGAAGACCTGATGGTGTTTCTGGAGAACATGCGGAAGAACAGATAGGGAGGTGCCGGGATGAAGTTCATGCCTAAGACATTGGACTATGAGTTGAGCCCCTATACAGGATTGACGCGGGAGAGCTGGCTGGAGGCGGGCATATACATGCTGGAGGGGATTTTTTCAAATATAGGCGATTTCCAGAAGCCGGTGGTCATGCCCAGGAAGGAGAAGGAGATCACTTATCCCCACCTAAAGGATTCCCGGGAGGCCCAGGCCATCCAGCGCACTGCGGAGGTGTTCGAGGGGCTGACGCGCTCCTTCTTCATCGCGGCCCCTGTGATGGCCAATATACCGAATCTGCGGGTATGCGGATATCCGTGCGCGGAATATTATAAAAACCAGGTCCTGCGGGTGTGCACCAAGGGGGATCCGCTCTATGTGGGCACCTATGAGGATCAGCAGCGGATTGCGGGAGACGGGGATTCTTTCCGGACCTTCCAGCAGACCGTGGAGACCTGCGCTCTGGTAATCTGCCTGTGGGTCAGCAAAAAGCAGATTTGGGACACCTATACGAAGGCGGAGAAGGACGTGATTGCGGCGTTTTTGGACAGCTATGCCCACGCCAGCACCGTGCCCCAGAACTGGCGGCTGTTCAATATGCTGGACATGGCGTTCCTGCACATGGAGGGGTATCCCATCCAGAAGGACATCATGCGCGACCATGCCCAGGCCGTTTTGGCCTACTATGCCGGGGACGGCTGGTATCGGGACGGGCACTCCTTTGACTATTATTCCTGCTGGGCCTTCAATGTATATGGGCCTATCTGGAACCTGTGGTACGGATATGAGAATGAACCGTACATCGCTAGACGGTTTGAAGAGAATTCCGATAAGCTGATGGAGACCTACGGGGACTTCTTCGACAGGGACGGCTGGACGAACATGTGGGGGCGGAGCAATATCTACCGCAACGCCGCCACCAGCGCCTTTGACGGGAACCTGATGATGCCCCGGGGGAAAGCCGATCCCGGGAGGGCCAGGCGGATCTCCTCGGGATCTCTGATGCAGTTCCTGGGCAGGGAGGACTTCCTCTACCAGGGGGTGCCCACTTTGGGCTTCTACGGGCAATTCTCGCCGCTGGTGCAGGGATACTCCTGCGCGGAGTCCCCGCTCTGGCTGGGCAAGGCGTTCCTTTGCCTGCATCTGCCGGCGGAGCATCCTTTCTGGACGGCGAAGGAGAATAACGGTACGTGGGAAGAGCTGGGAGAGAAAGAGGTCAAGGTGACCTGCCTGGACGGCCCGGCCCTGTGCTTTTCCAACCATCAGGCCAACGGGGAGACCATCCTGCGGACGGGCAAGGTGGTGAAGCGCCCTGGGGACGTCCACGGGATGTGGAACTACTCCAAGCTCTGCTACAACAGCAAGTATCCCTGGGAGGCGGAGCCAGATGGGCTGGGGACAGCGACAGGAGAGCAGACGGAAATGCCGCAGGGACGAAGCGGCAGGGAGGCAGGAGAGCCGAAAAGCATTGAGGCCGGGCGAAAACAGGCTGCGGAGGAAGGAGATTTTGCCAACGAAGACATTGCCTGGGTGGAGGCCCAGCAGTATGTGCTGCGGGACGGCCCCGCATCGGGGAGGGCGCAGGCCGGGGATGAGGCCCGGGCAGAAACGCCCGAGTCTCAGGCATCAAAGCCGGCAGAGGCAATGTCCGGCGAGAAGCCTGCATCTGCCAGGGCCAATGTCACGTTCTGGCACGGACAGCGGGACGGCATCCTGTACCGCAGACAGTTCTTCGGCTACAATCTGGAGACGGAGTGCCACTGGATCCAGGCCATCAATCTGGCGGACTTCGCGGTGCCCTACGGCATCCTGCGGGTAGACAGGCTGCGGCTGTACAAAGCGCCGGTGCGCTTGACCCTGGGTTCCTACGGCTTCCCGGACAACGGCACGGAAATCTTCGAGGAGACCTGCGGCGGCGCGAAGGCCATCATCTTAAAAGGCCAGGACGCCACAGGACGGGAGAAGCAGATGGCCATGACCGTTTTTGACGGCTGGCAGGAGCTGTCCCTGATGCACAGCACAGGAACGAACCCGGATTCCGAGAAGTCTCTCGTCCTCTACGCCTCCATGGAACGCAGGAAGCATTACGGCGGCTTTGAACCCTATGTACTGATTTCCCAGGTCATCACCAAGGAGGGCCATGAAGACTTTCGCCAGGAGGAGCTGTTCCCCGTGGAGGAAGTGTCCTACACGGATCCGGAGAGGTGCGGCAGCTTTGGGCCGGTGACCCTGCGGATGAAGGACGGCAGCGTGAGGGTGGTGGACTTTGACGGAATCGAAGGGCGGATGGAGCTGTAATGAAGGGGAGTCTTGTGATATGCGGCATGGACAGATGGGCTGTACAGGGGCATCTGTGCAGAGGTTTTATATGGGTGAGGAGGAAGGTGTTTATGAATGGAATGAGACCTAAATTCTTGGAGAATTCTATTGTGAAGCAGGGGTACTATGAACAGCCAAGCCCATATGTCAATGCACCATCTTGTCATGTAAACTTGGCTTGAATTATCAAGATATGCGAAGAAATGTGGTAAGAAGCTGGCAGAGCTTACACGGGAAGAAGTTAAAAAAATTTCGATTTGACAGAGGAGAAGAGGACATGCTGGACATCTTATTTGTGACGGATTTTGTATGCCCCTATTGCCTGGTGGCAAAGGTGGCGCTGGAGGAGGCCCTGCGGGAGACGGGGCTGGAGGCCCAGGTTCGGGTGCAGCCTCTGGAGCTGACGCCGGAGCCCAGGGAGCGGGTGGACACCTGCCATGACGAGGCGCGCAAGAAGCGCTACCAGATCTTGGTGGAGCCCGCTAGGGCCCTGGGGCTCGACATGAAACTGCCGCCTGCGGTCTGCCCCAGGCCTTATACGCGGCTTGCCTTTGAGGGGCTGTATTATGCCCAGGAGAAGGGGCTGGGGGAGCGGTATGCGGATCTGGTGTACCGGGCCTATTTCGAGAAGGAGCTGGACATCGGGGAGCTGGAGGTGCTGTGCGGCATAGCTGGAGAGGCCGGGCTGGACGTGGAGGGCTACAGACAGGCGCTGCTCCAGGGAACCTATACGCAAAAGGTGAAAGAGGAGACCGCATATTCCAGGGATGTGCTGAAGGTATCGGGAGTCCCCACGGTGTACCTGAACGGGGAGAGCGTCTCCATTGAGACCTATACCAAAGAGGAGATGGTCCGCATTCTACAGCAGGGGCAGGAGGCTTCTGCCAGCGGATTCCATTGCGGCGTGGACGGCTGTGGCTGAGGCGGCTCCGTCTCCCTTGTGGTGTTCCCGGGGATGCCTGTTTCTGACAGACTATGTTCGTGGGCGCAATCATTTTCCGCTTTCGGTCCTGCATTGCAGCAGAGCGCGCTGGTGATACATTTCAGCCGGCATATGATTTAGTCTGTGCGTATATGGATAGATTACGCATCCGCCCGGTAAGTGGCTGGGGATACGCCGAAATGCCGTTGGAACAGATGATAGAAATGGCTGCTGTTGTGATAGCCCGCGGCAAGGGCGATGTCCCTGACGGAAAACCGGGTATCTCTTAACAGCCTGGCGGCATGCTGCATGCGGATGTCCTGCAGGTATTCCCGGAAGGTGGTTCCCCGGTATTTCTGCAGCAATAGATTGTAGAAATTCCGGTGGTAATGGAATGCCTCTTCCAGCTCGCTGGCGGTGACAGTGGCGAAGTGGAGCCGCAGATATCGCTCCAGCTCATAGAGCAGGGCCCGCTCCTTGCGCTCTTGGTCGGAGCTGTGGAGCCTGGTGGAATACCGGCGGCAGAGGAGGGAAAGAAGCCGTATCAGGCTGCCCCGGATGATTTCCTCGCTGCCCGGGCCTGGGAAATAGTCCTCTTCTATCAAAACTTCCAGGAGCCGGGAAAGCTGCATGCGCCAGGTTC
>CAMQOJ010000211.1 GCA_947003375.1 uncultured Lachnospiraceae bacterium | reverse complement strand
CTCTTCTTCCACGGAATGTTCTTCCAATCGCCCCCGTACAGCTCGTCCCCCAGCAGCGGGTGGCCCAAAGAGGCCATATGCACCCTGATCTGATGCGTCCTCCCGGTCTCCAGGACACATTCTATATAGGTATGGCTCCTGAACCTCTCCAGCACACGGTAATGGGTGACCGCGGCCTTTCCGCCGCGTTCTGTCACAGCCATCTTCTTCCGGTCGGAGGGATGACGGCCAATGGGCCTGTCGACAATCCCCTCATCCTCCTTCAGTACGCCATGGCAGATAGCCTGATAGCGCCTTGTCAGCGTGTGCTCCTTCAGTTGGGCCGCGATGCAGGCATGTGCCCTGTCGTTCTTGCAGGCGATGATGGAGCCCGTGGTATCCATATCAATCCGGTGGACGATGCCGGGCCGAAGGACCCCGTTGATTCCCGAGAGCTCCTTCCCGCAGTGGTACAGCAGCGCGTTCACCAGCGTCCCGCTGTAATGACCCGCCGCCGGATGCACCACCATGCCCTTGGGCTTGTCCACGACAATGACATCTCCGTCTTCATACAGGATGTCCAGCGGGATGTCCTCCGGCAGGATGTCCGGCTCCACAGCCTTCGGCAGAAGGAAGGCAAGCTGCTCCTCGGCCTTCACCCGGTAGCTCCCCTTTACAGGGACGCCGTCCACCGTGACGGCCTCCTCCTTTATCAGCTTCTGGATAAAGGAGCGCGACAAAGAATCGATAAGCATGGCAAGACACTTATCGATTCGCTCCCCTTCCCATTCTTCAGTTATCTCATAGCGGAATTCATCCGCATAACGGAATTCGTCCATGGAATCTCCTCTATTCTGTCTGTCCCTTTTTCCGGAAGCTCAGGAATTCCAGATCCTCCTCCTTATAGACGAAAATGAACAGGAGGAACAGCAGGATGGCGGATACCACGATGTAGCAGTCAGCCACATTGAAGATAGGATAGTGAATCAGCACAAAGGAAATGAAATCCACCACATAGTCGAACCGGAGCCTGTCCACGATATTGCCCAAAGCCCCGGCGATCAGCACGGACATCAGCACATGCACCACCCTAAACCGCCCCTCCCTGGGCACCTTGAGCAGGAAGAACAGAACCACTGCCAGCACCAGGAATCCGGTAATCAGGATGAAGACCTTCCGCTCCTGGAACAGGCTGAACGCGATTCCCGTGTTCTCAAAATACTGCAGCTCCAGAACTCCCTCTATCAGCACCAGGGCCGGCTGCCCTTTAAGATTGACGATGGCCAGATATTTCGTGAACTGATCGAAGGCCAGCAGCGCCGCCGCAATCAGCATATCTATCCATAAGAAACCATAATTCCTGTCTTTACGCATGGGCATCCTCTTCGCTGAAATTGATTTCATTGATGGCCGCGATGATTTCCTCATCGGTCACTGTCCTGTCAATGACAGCCTTTCCGATTTTTTTCAGCAGCACGAACTTAATCTGGCCGGACTCCATCTTCTTGTCGGATTTCGTCAGGCGCAGAATCTCCTGCACATCCAGCTTGTCCACGGAGATGGGGAGATAGAAGGGCACGAACATGTCCCGTATCTCGTAATACTCTTCCATGGCAAGGAGCTCCCGCTTCCAGGAAATATACGCTGCGGCCACTGCCCC
Organism: uncultured Lachnospiraceae bacterium; assembly: GCA_947003375.1. Lineage (GTDB taxonomy): Bacteria > Bacillota > Clostridia > Lachnospirales > Lachnospiraceae > Acetatifactor. The sequence continues at coordinate 5,633 of CAMQOJ010000211.1, read as the reverse complement.
CAGGGCCACGCACTCCCCGTGATACAGCTCGAATCCCCTGGCCTTTTCGATGGCATGGCCTATGGTATGGCCGAAATTCAGCAGCGCCCGGTCCCCCTGCTCCGTGGGATCCTTCTCCACCACCAGCCGCTTCACGTTACAGCTGCGGACCATCATCTCCTGGAGCACCGTCAAATCCCGCTCGCAGATTTCGTACATGTTCTCTATCAGCCATTCATAAAAAGGGGCATCCTTGATCAGCCCGTGCTTCATGACTTCGGCAAATCCGGCAAAATACTGCCTGTCCTCCAGCGTCTGGAGGGCCGCCAGGTTCATATAGACCAGCCTGGGCATCTTGAATGCGCCCACCATGTTCTTGTAGCCGTCGAAATCCACGCCTGTCTTGCCGCCGATGCTGCTGTCCGCCTGGGCCAGCAATGTGGTGGGAATCTGGACATAATCGATTCCCCGCAGATAGGTGGCCGCCGCATACCCTGTGATATCGCCCGTGACGCCTCCGCCCAGGGCCAGGAGCATGTCCTTGCGGTCAAAGCCCTCCTCAATCAGAAAGCGGTAGATGTCCCTCACGGTGTCCAGGGTCTTGCTCGCCTCCCCCTGGGGAAAGACATACTTCACCGCTTTCGCGCACTTTCCCTCCAGCAGCCGCAGCACCTCTTCCCCATAGAGCTCATCCACCTTGGAATCCGTAACGACACATAGCTTCCTGGTTCCGCATTCCAGGGCGGCAAGCTCCTCCGGCAGTCCGCCGAAGCCCTTCGTGAACACGATATCGTAGCAGGGCTTTTTATTCAACAGAACAGACATTCTCTCAGACATTTCTTCTCCACCGTACCTCTCTGTCAGCAATACGCTTCCGCACAAGCCAAGTCCGCGGATGTACTATGTATTCAGCGGCATCTCAAAGGAATCATTGAAGATATCCTGGAAATCGCCGGATATGTCCACGCTGGCCGGAGTGATGATGAAAATATAATGGGATATCTTCTGCAGATTCCCGGATATAGCAAAACAGGATCCGCTGGTGAAATCTATGATTCGCTGGGCTACCTCCACGTCCAGCCCCTCCAGGTTCAGCACCACTGTGCGGTTGGCCAGGAGCGTCTCCGTAATCTCCCTGGCATCCTCCACGGATGTAGGCTTGATTACACAGACTTCCATACTGCTGCCGCCACCAACCCTTCGGGATGTGGATTGCTTAATCGGCGTTATTTTGCTCGAGGATGCGGACTGCCTTTTCACGGGGGCCGCAGACATGCGCTCGTCCTCGTAATCCTCCATATCCCTTACCTTTGAGGAAGACCTTCTGGGAGGGGGCGCCGGTTCATCGTCCTCCTCGTCCAGATAGTCGTCATCATAGTACTCTTCATCCTCTTCGCCATTTAATTTCATATAGTTCAGAAACTTATCCATTACACCCATTCTTTCACACCATGCCTTTCGCTGTCACGTTCAATGCCAAGGCCCTCTCTCGCCGAATATCCCAGTGCCCACTCTGACACAGGTGGCTCCCTCTTCTATCGCCACAGAATAATCTCCTGTCATACCCATGGACAGGGCAGTCATATTAACATTATCAATGTTTTTCCTCTCTATGTCAACAGACAATTGCTTCAATTTACGGAAATATTGGCGATTCTCTTCTGCATTTTCCACAAAAGGAGCAATGGTCATCAGACCGCGCACATGCACGGCAGGCATCCTGGAAATATCCTCCACCAACTGAGGGGCCTCCTCCACAGAGACACCGAACTTGCTCTCCTCCCCAGCCACATTGACCTCTATCAGGATGTCGGTGTCCACCTGGTGCTTCACGGACTCCCTGCTGATTTCCTCCGCCAGCCGCAGGGAATCCACACTGTGTATCATTGCCACCTTGCCTATGATATACTTTACCTTGTTCCTCTGTAGATGCCCTATCATATGCCAGCGGATGTCCGAGGGCAGCGCATCAATCCTGTCCAGGAGATCCTGCACCTTGTTTTCACCGAAATCCCTGGCCCCGGCCTCATAGGCTTCACGCACGAGCTCCAGGGGCTTCGTCTTGCTGACCGCTATCAGCGTCACGTCGTTCTGCGGGCGGCCCGCTCTCCCACAGGCCACCCTTATTCTTTCCTTTACATCCTCCATATTTTCCCGTACCACTTTTTCATCCTCCTTGGAATGCCCATCTTCCTGGATTCCTCTTCTTCCATATGGTTTTTGTATATCATTGCTTGATGAGCTGATCGTCCTTCACGGATTCCGCATTCAGCACGATATAGTCGTACACGCTCAGGCCGTATTTCATATTCGGCTCTACGATAGCATATTCGTCATTCTGGTCCAATATGGTAATCTGCTTGAAATCCGCGTACCCTTTGTTGATATTATATACGCCAATCAGCGTCGCCCGCTTGCTCACCGTAAATGTCTCCTGGCTGTCCGTCTTGTAGAGATTATCCCCGGCATTCAGGATAGAGCTGTCCAGATAGTATTCCTTTGTATCATTATCAAAATAGTACACATCAATCTCCAGCACCTCGCTGGAGAGCGTGCCGTCCTCTAAAAAGGTCTGCCGCAGGATGCTGTCCCCGCCATTGTTGCCGCCAGGCATCACATACTCCTCCGGTATCAGGAAGAACTCTTTCTCCACAATGGATGACACCGGTATCTTCAGTCCCGTCTCGTCCTCTACAATCAGCTCCACGTCCAGGAACCTGTCCGTGGCAAAGGTGACCATGGAATTGGTGAAGGATAGCTGCAAATAGGTGTTGCCGTCACCATTGGTGAGGAGCTTGGTCTCCCCCCAGGATTCATACTGATTCTTCAGGAAGCGGACCTTCACGAAGCCCTCCTCCTGGAGCTGTGCGCCCCTGACAGGATCCACCGGGATGACGATGGACCAGTCCTCGCTGGTCGATAGCTTATAGACCGCATCTCCCGCAGCCACAAGGGAATTTCCCATCATCAGCTTCTTCTCATATGCCGCATCGTCCCAGATGGCTTCCGTCACATCCTGTGCCGTCAGGCCCTCATATCCGTCTGTCCAATAGGTCACTATCCCCGTGTCGGGCGCATTGAAATAGTTGACGATGTTCCCGCCTGTGTCACCTCCCAAGTCGCTGACGCTCTGGAGCATATTGGTATTGGCCAGCTTCAGCACCGTATTCTTCATGGAATATTTGAAATCATATGTACTGCCATACTCCTCGGGCCGAAATCCATGGACGAAATTCACGATTTCATTCCTGAAATCCATCAGCTCCCTGTCGGAGAGGGAATTTTCTCCAAGGCTCAGATTCTCCAGTTCTTCGTTCAGGCGGCCTGTCTCGTCCACGATATAGACCAGATTGTTCTTCGCCACCCGCTCTCCCTCTCTGGCGTAATAGTTCACATAGCCTGCCGTCTCGGCGCAGACCACCGTCTCATCCCGCAGAGCTACACCTGTATATACCGTCTCCGTGGCAAGAGAGCCCTCCTTCACTTCATATCGGACGATATGGCTGGTCTGGAAATAGAGGATGACGCAGACCACCACATAAAAGAAGATGACACCGAAGATCAGCATCCCGATATTCAGGTTCAAAGGCTTTCGGTATTTCCTTATCTTGGTTACCTTCTTTGGAGCGCTCCTCCCCTTCCTGTGGGCACTGCCGTTCCGTTCCCTGTCGCGGGAGACATTCCCGTCCCGGGGAACATTCCGGTTCCTTTGAGAGCCTCTGCTCGATTTCCTGCCTTTCCTGCCCTTTGCCAATCCAACGCCTCCATACAAAAGCCCCGGGATAGAACTTTCCGAGGCTTTCGTGTGTAATCAATCCAATTATCTATGACATTGTAGCCTATATTTCATCACAGGGACACAATGACTTTGTCCTTCAAATCTTCCGGGAGCTGAGACTCATCCATGGATATGCTCAAGATGAAATCCACTCCATAACTATTGCTGAGTTTTTCCAATTTTTTCATAACGGATCCGATTTCCTGACCCTCAAGGCATGCTATCTTTAAGAAGTTGTCGAAGTACATCTGCTGCAGATCGTGATCCTGGGAGACGATGCCGCTGACGAAACCCATGAACTCATCGCTGTTCTCAATCATGTACTGGGAGACGTCAATCAGACGCACCTTATTGTTCAACTCGTACATATGTTTGGCATTCTTATCAAGATATACGATATTGCCTGCAATCTCCTTGACTTCGCTATTCACCTTCTCCAATAGCTGCGTTGTCTTACCTTTACCCTTATTGCCTACAATTAACTGGACCATTGGAAACCCTCCTATAGTATTAATATTTGCAATGCCCTAAATCCATTATAAGTGAAACCTGTCCAAAAAACAACCTCTATTTATGAATCTCGTCAAGTAAATCTGTCATCGCCCCATAAAGCTCCTCCACCCCCTCTGCCCGGAGCACAATGGAGATATAGGGATGTCCGTTTTCATCCCTGGAGAACAGCATCAGACAAGACCCGGCCGCGTTAGTAGTCCCGGTCTTACCCCCGATGACCGTCACATTGGCGGGCACCTGCCTCTCCCCCCGCAGATATTGGTTCGAGTTCTGCCTGTCGAAGGCCTTTTCCTTTCCGTTTCTGTCATAGAACACGGTCTGATAGCTGGACATGTGTATGATTTCGTTGAAGGTATCGTTTTTGACAGCCTCGTTAAAAATCAGATACAGGTCGTAGACCGTGGTATAATGCTCCGATTCCGTCAGCCCGTGGGGATTGGTGAAATGGGTATTGGTGGCCCCCAGCCGCGCCGCCTCCTCGTTCATCATTTCCACAAAACGTTCCACGCTCCCACCCACGTTCTCCGCAATCAGCATGGCCACGTCATTGGAGGAATACACCAGCAGGATGCGCAGGGCCTGATCCAGAGACATGGTATCCCCCGAGGCCAGCCCGCAGAGCACCGCGCCGGGTTCCGTGATGTTGACCACATCGGAGGCCGTCAGCGTCTGGTTCAGTTGTCCGTATTTCAATGCCACCAGAGCCGTCATCACCTTGGTCAGGCTGGCCGGGTGCAGCCTCTCATGGATATTTTGGGCATAGAGCACCTGCCTCTCGTCAAGGCCGAACAGCCCCGCCGCCTCTGCGTGGGACATGTCCACGCTATCGCTGGGCACGTTCCCCGCCGCCACGCACAGATTCGCCGCAAAGGGCAGGGCCGTGCGCGTCTCCTGCCTGGTCACCACGTTGAAGCTGCTGACATCGTAATCCACATGGTAAGCCATGTCATAGGACAGGCTGCCGCACCCTGTGAGGCAGCAGGCTGCCGTCGCCATGCCGCCTATCAATGAAATGATTCTCTTCCTATTTGTAAAGTTCACGCCATTCCAAATCCCCTCTGTCCAGAGCCTTGATCAACAGTTCCGCGCTCGCCAGGTTCGTGGCCAGCGGAATATTGTGGGTATCGCACAGATGCACCACATTGTTCACGTCCGGCTCATGCTTCTTGGGATTCAAGGGATCACGCAGGAATATCACAAGGTCTATCTCATTGTTCTCAATCTGGGCACCGATCTGCTGCTCCCCGCCCAGATGCCCTGCCAGGCATTTGTGGACGTTCAGGTTCGTGACTTCCTCAATCAGGCGCCCCGTGGTGCCCGTGGCATACAGCTCGTTCTTGCTCAGAATCCCCCGGTAAGCGAT